>DATGGC010000136.1:0-19754 GCA_035308745.1 Candidatus Limnocylindrales bacterium
GCAGGCCCAGGGTCGCCATCTCGAGAGGCGGGTAGCTGGGGTGGGGCGAAACCATGAACGACACGCCGATGGCGGATTCCCGGAGGAGCGTCGCGTAGTCGTCCAGGCTCAGCTTGCCCCGGGAATGGACGGTCAGGCCACCACCCAGGTCGATGTCGGCATGGGGCTGACCGACCGAGATCACCGACCAGCTGCCGGCCGCCGGATGGCGCAGTCGCCAGGCGCGCAGCCCTTCGATCAGCAACGGAAATGCATTGCGGGCTGTCTTCGGCCGGCCGTAGATCACGATCTGCCGGCTGCGCGACGGGTCGGGCTCGGCCAGCCGCCGGCGCAGGCTGGGCGACAGTCGCGGCTCGAACACGAACTCGCGCTCGAAACCCAACCCACTGGCATGGAAGTAGTCGCGCAGCAGGCCCGTGTTGTAGATCGCGACGGTGCCCGCCTGGTCGGCGTACGTCTCGAGGGCCAACAGCGACTGGGCGGACCAGGGATAGAAGCCGGGCTCGAAGTCCTGGATCAAATAGGCCATCGATGTCGACCGGTTGGGGTACTGGTCGGCCTGCCACGCCCGGATCCAGGTCGCCAGCTCGGCCGTGGTCCAGAACGTCGCGACGAAGCGGTCGCCCGCCCCGACGGCGAGGGACCCGCCCGGCGGATCGCCCAGCGAGACGAGCGCCCGGCCCGGTTCCTGATCCTCGGCCGGGCCGCTCAGCTCGTAGTCTGGCAAGGCCGCCTGGGCCTCGGCGTCGACAGGTGCCAGGCTGATGATCCGCTTGCGGGTCGAGCTGTCGCCGAGGACCGCAAACAGGTCGAGCGCGGTTCGGATGCCGCCGAACGTGGCTGTCGGATTCACGCTGGGAATGATCAGGTTGAGCCTGGGCCGGTCGTCCTCGGCTCGGCGCAGCCCGACCCGCCGGAGCTCCTTGATCCGGCCCAGGTCCGCGGCCGGGGCGACGATCGGGGACGCCTTCGGCGACGCGCCCGCGATGCCCCCTCGAACGCCCCGATACAGGGCGACGAGCCGCGTCGAGCTGCGCAACCTGCGCCGGACGCGGTTGATCACGAGTCCGCCGGCCGTGCCGCGCCGATGGCCCGCAGGTAGAATCCGGCCCGGCCGGCCTGGCCGGCGGCATTCAGCTCGGCCACCTTGGCCCGCAGCTCGGCGATCTCGGGCGAACCGGCCGCCGGAATGCCGGTCGTCCGCCACGAGGCGGGCTCGCGCCAGGCGATGTCCCGCTGGATCTGCTGGCTGGCCAGGATCTCCACGAAGCTCGAATCCCAGACCGTGGCCACGACCTCCAGACCGGCGACCCGGGCCAGGGCCGCGATGCTGGCCTGGGTGTGGACGAAAAGGTGGCGCGGCGGGTCGAGCTCCCACCACGATTCGCCGAACGTCTGCCAGAACCAGGTGTCCTTGACCGGGGTCCGGATCAGGATCGTGCCGCCTGGGCGGAGCAGCCGGGCGGCCGAGGCCAGGGTGGCCGCCGGATCGGGCACGTGCTCGAACGAGTGGTGCATCGTGACCAGCTGGAACGAGCCGCTCATCTCGTGGATCGAGCGGCGCTGGAGCGGGATCCCGTTGCGCTCGGTGTCCTGGTCCAGGTACGGATCGATCCCGGTCAGGTTCCGGAAGCCGTCGTTCTGGAGGCGGATCAGCTGGGTCGCCAGGCGGCCGGCCCCAACGTCGAGGATCGGATCGTCGAATGAGCGCAGCCCGGCCCGCCGGATGAAAGCGGTGTCGCGGTGGATGCCGTGGGCCACCGGCGGCGCCCAGTGCCGGGTGAGCCGGGCCCCGAGGCGCGAGGTCCCGAACAGGACCCGCTCGTTGCGCGCCCGATCGGCCCGGCGCGCGAGCCCGTGGAGGGCCGGGGCCGGGGGCGGCTCGACCGGCCCCTCGAAGTATTCCGGCGGGTAGTGGCGAGCGAGGTCGGCGGGCACGGCCTCGATCCGGAGCACGCCGCAGGCGGGGCACTCCAGGTAGCGGAACGGCTCGCGCGAGCCGAAGAGCATCTCGCGCAGATCGTGGCGGACGAAGGTGCCCTCGGCGCCACAGATCTCGCAGCGATCCACCAGCCCTCCTCGAGCAGCCGCCGATCGGGATGGCGGGCGACCCGACGATACTAGGCGAAGCGCCCGCCACGCGGCGCTCCGGCCGCTCAGAAGCAGATGCCGTTGCAGTAGCCGATCGTGTAGTAGTCGTCCCAGTTCGCCTCGACGGCCGGCGGGCTGTGGACGAGCTGGACACCTTCACTACCCTGGTAGTTGGCGACGCCCTGGACGTTGCCCGTCCAGATCGCGCCCGAGTTGGGATAGGTCGACCCGATCCGCAGGTTCCACGGCCCCAGCGTGCTGGGGCAGATCTGCCCGGAGATGCTGCCGCCGATCGTGACCCCGTTGTTGGTGGCGCTGGCGGTCACGGTCCATGGCGTGCAGGCCCCGAACGGCTGGGTCGTCGTCGGGGCGACGCTGTAGATCGTGTTGCCCGGGTGCCAGGTGGTCTCGAGGGCGACGGCCTGGAGGTGGAGGCCCAGGGGACCCTGCCAGCCGGTCAACGAGGCGCTGGCCCAGTACTCGTTGGAGAGGTACCAATCGCCGCCGTTGGTGTGCTTCTTGTAGACGTTGTTGCAGGCCGAGCCCTGGACCGCCCCGCCCAGCACGTTGAGGTTCAGGCAGGTCGAAGCCCACGGCGTGCCGTCGGCCGGCAGGGGCGTCGTGGCCGCCGCGCGCAGGCCCAGATCGGCGAGGTTCTGAGCTTGAGACGGGCCCGGACCGCCGGACTTGGGCCCGCCGCCACTGACGCCGACCCGGATCGAAGCGTGCCCCGTCCGATCAGGCGGGACAACGGTCATCGACAGCTTGCCACCCGGCGCACCCACCATCCGGATCGTGCCCAGCGGTCCCCGGAACGTGGCGAGCCGGGTGCCGTGGCCGGTATCCGCTTCGCCGACGGGCCGGAACCCGTGCGCGTCCCCGAGGATGGCCATCGACGGCGCCACTGGCCCCGCCGCACGCACGGCGGCCACGCCGCCGGCCGGCAGGCCAAGTGATACCCCCAGGGTCAGCCCGAGCACGGCCCGCGCCAGGGTCAGGCCGCTTGTCAGTCTCATTCCGAGACTCCTCTCCCCGGCGAGCATCCGGCGAGCATCCGGCGACTGAGCCCTGACCTTAGCGGACCGGACTTACCGGCCCCTTACCGGGTGCCGATGGGACATGACGATCGGTCATGACGGGTGGGCACTCGGCGCGCAGAGTCCTGACAGCTGGCAGTCCATGGGCGCCGTTACCGGGTCCGCCGCCAGGTGCAACGGGAGCCACCCAGATGTTGACCCGCTACCGCAGCCTGGCGGTCCCGCTGGCGGTGGTCGCCGCGGCCGTCCTGTTCTACATGGTCAATCCGTGGTTCTTCCCGGCGGTCGGCTCGACCGAGCGCGGGATTGCCTCAGTCGTCTTCTGGGTCCTGATGATCCTGGTCCTGGCCCTGCTCTTCGAGGATCGCAAGGCGCCCCAGTCCGAGTCGATCGAGGTCGAGGGTCCCGACTTCACCCGTTACCTGTTCAGCAACACGCGGGCCGGCCTGGTCTGGCTGCCGATCCGCCTGTTCCTGGGCTTCGAGTGGCTGACCGCTGGCTGGGACAAGCTGACCGGGACCGGCTGGGTGGACGGCGGCGCGTCCCTCCTCGGGTACTGGAAGGGCGCGGTCGCCGTGCCGACGACCGGCCATGCCGCGATCACCTTCGAGTGGTATCGGAGCTTCCTGCAGCTGCTGATCAACAACAATGCCCAGGCCTGGTTCGGCTGGCTGATCACCCTGGGCGAGATGGCCATCGGGATCGGGCTGCTCCTCGGCGTCCTGACCGGGATCGCGGCGTTCTTCGGGGCCACGATGAACATGTCCTACCTGCTCGCCGGCTCGACCTCCACCAACCCCGTGATGTTCGCCTTCGCGATCGGCTTGATCCTGGCCTGGAAGGTGGCCGGCTACTACGGCCTCGACCGCTACCTCCTGCCCCGCCTCGGAGTGCCCTGGGCGCGCCGGCCTGGTCGGGGGAGCGTGCCGCCGACGGCGGTTCCCGTGCCGGTCGGCTGACTCGGCGGAGGCCGGCCCGGTCGCGATTCAGGCCCGGGCCGGCGGTCATACTGCGAGGCGTGCACGCCCCTGATCGGTGACCCCTCGAGCAGCCTGGACGCTGCGCCTGCTGTTCGTGGCGATCGGGCCCTGGACGGCGGCAATCGGGCCATTCATCTCGGTCATCCTCAGGGGTCGCGGCTTCGATCCGGCCGCGATCGGTCTGGTGACCGCGGGTGCCGCGATCGCCGTGATCGTGATCGTGCCGGTCTGGGGACACGTCGCGGATGTGCTCGTCGGCCGGACGCGCGCGTTCCGGATCGGCCTGGTCGTGGCCGGCATTGCCGCGATCGCCCTGCTCCTGCCGCTGCCGGCCGTGGCGATCGTCATCAGCCTGGCCAGCTTCGCGGTCTTCATCGGCGTCTTCAACGCACTGGGCGATGCCCTCGCCGTCGACGCTCTGACGCTGCCCGAGCGGCAGTACGGGGCGTTGCGCTCGCTTTCGAGCTTCTCCTTCGCGGTGGCGGTCGTGGCCGTGGGATTCCTGTACAACTGGGCCGGCTACGGCGCGGCGTCGATCGTCGTCCTGGCCTGGTCCGTCGTCCTGTTCGTGCTGGTCGGCCCGGTCACGGACCGGACCCATGATCGGGCCTTCCGCCTCCAGCTCGGCAGCCAGCCAGGCGCGGCAGCAAACGGCCGGATGGGCTCGGTTGGACGAGCCTTCGCGGCGCAGCCGCGCCTGCTCGGTGTGCTCGCCGCGTTCACGCTCGCCTGGGCCGGGATCCAGGGCGGCGTGACCTTCGTCTCGATCCGGATCGTGGAGCTCGGCGGCCACCCATCAGACGTCGCCCTGACCTTCGGGATCTCGGCCTTGTTCGAGGTGCCCGGCCTGGTCCTCGCCGGCTGGCTTGGTCGCCGGATCGGGTTGCGCGCGCTGACCGCGGCGTCGCTCATCGGGTTTGGCCTGTGCATGGCGAGCTGGGCCGAGCTGCCGACGCCGGACGCGATCAATGCCACCCGGCTGCTGACCGGGCTGTGCTACGGCACGTTCACCGCCGCGCGCGTCCTGTTGATCGCACGGCTGCTCCCGCCGGCCCTCCAGGCGACCGGCCAGGGCCTGGTCCAGGCGGCGACGATCGGGATCGGAACGGTGGCGGGCACGGCCCTCGGCGGCATTGCCTACGGGTTGCTCGGACCGGCCGGATACTTCCTGGGGGCCGCGGCCGCAGCGATCGTCGGCGGTGCCTGGGCCTGGCTCGTCCTGGGCGGAACTCTGGGTGCACGCGACCGCCCCGAAGTGGCATGATGTTGGGCGAAGGGGGGCTCAGCGCAATGGACCATTGCCTGACCGGCGGAGTCGGTACCGAGACCGCCTCCTGGACGTGGAAGATCCGATGAGCGAACGCCGGTGAGCACCGATCCCAGCGAGGCGCGTCGGGCGCTCGTCCTGGTCGATCGTCCCCTGGTCGTCAGCCTGATCGAGCTGACCCTGAACCACGGGCTGTTCCTCGTCCGAGCGGTCGACAGCCTGGCCCAGGCCGAGGAGATCCTCGCCGAGTGGCCGCCGGACCTGGCCGTGATCGACATGGAGCACGACGACGGCACCGCCCTGCTGACCCGACTGGGCGCCTCGAACACGATGGAGCAGAGCGCGACGCCGGTCCTGGGCCTGACCCGGCGGGGTGACCTGCGGACCAAGCTGCGGGCCTTCGACCTGGGGGTCGATGACATCCTGACGGTGCCCTTCTCGCCCGAGGAGCTCCTCGCCCGGGCGATCGTGATCACCCGCCGCTCGTCCGGTGTGGACCGCGCGATCGTGCCCACCATCCGGCTCGGCGAGATGGAGATCGACATCGTCCACCGCGAGGTCCGGGCGGGGACCTCGATCGTCCACCTGAGCAGCATCGAGCAGAGCCTGCTCTACCTCCTCGCCAGCCGGGGCGGCCGGGCCGTCACCCGCGAGGAGATCCTCGATGCGATCTGGGGCACCGATTTCGTGGCCGAGAGCAACATCGTCGACCGGCACATCCGGAGCCTGCGGATCAAGCTCCAGAACGACTATCGCCATCCTCGCTTCATCGCGACGGTCGCCGGCGCGGGCTACCGATTCGTGCCCACCTTCTCGAACCAGGGCTGGAGCACGGAGCAGCCGGCCGACGAACCGCGCCCGAGCTGATCCGGCCGGCCGTGCCGATGACGGACCGTAATGACGGCCTCGGCCACCGGGGGCATGGTTTGAGCCAGAGAGAGCCGCTACCCCTCCACTCAAGCGGCTTTCGCTAGCGAACAGGACCCGCACCATGTGCGGGCCCTTTCGCTGTCCGGCCAGCCTCGACGGTCGGCTCAGAGGGCCTCGGCGGCACTCCGGCAGGCGGCGCACAGGCCCGACACGGTCAGGTGCGAGAGATTGACCGCGAAGCCCCGGCCGCGGGCGAGGCTCTCGGTCAGGGCCTGGGCCTCGGGCGCCTCGATCTCCCAGCTTGCCCGGCAGCCCTCGCAGGCCAGGTGGGCGTGCTCGCTGACCGGCCAGACGTGGAACTCCTCCCGGCCGTCATGGCCGTGGGAATGGGACACGAGGCCGAGGTCCTCGAGGACATCGAGGGTCCGATAGACGGTCGACGGCGTCGTCTCGGGGTCCCGCTGGCGGGCTCGCTCGATCAGCTCGGCGCCGGTGACATGACCGCTCGCCTCGACCAGGACCTCGAGCAGCGCCCGGCGCTGAGGCGTCCAGCGCATCCCGCGGGCGCGCAGCGCATCGCGCGCACGGGCGACGGGATCGGCGCTGGCCGAGGGGCCGTTCATGGCCGGCATCCTACATCCGGCCGGCCTCGTTCCGCGAAGACGTAGGTGTAGCGAGGGCAGCTGATTGCCTCGCGCAGTTCTTGGGACTTGTTGCAACAAGACGGGCCAGCGCCTACCATTTCGGCACCCACCCGGACGACTGGAGCGCCTCGATGCTGACCACTGCGCACCGCCTGCTGACCACCTCGAGCGCCCTCCGCAATCGGATCTTCGCGGTCTATGGCTTCCTGCTGGTCTTCAACCTCGTGGCCTGGGGCCTGGCCCTCGGAGCCTCGGCGGCGTACCCGATCCTGCTGCCAACCGCGTTCCTGGCCTATACCTTCGGCCTCCGCCACGCCGTCGACGCCGACCACATCGCGGCGATCGACAACACCACCCGGAAGCTGATGCAGGACGGCCAGCGGCCCGTCGCGGTGGGCCTTTTCTTCTCGCTCGGCCACTCGACGATCGTGGTCGGCCTGTCGGTCCTGATCGCGATCTCGGCCGGGGTGATCAGCGACATCCCGTCGATGCAGGCGATCGGCAGCCTGATCGGGACGGCGGTCTCGGCGATCTTCCTGCTGGTGATCGGGCTGATCAACCTGGTCGTGCTGGTCGACATCTACCGGATGTTCCGGCGCGTCTCGGGCGGCGGCAGCTACGACGAGCAGACGCTCGAGGACTTCCTCAACAACCGGGGCCTCCTGGCGCGGGTCTTCAAGCCCATGCTCCGGGTGATCAACAAGAGCTGGCACATGTACCCGCTGGGGGTCCTCTTCGGCCTCGGCTTCGATACCGCCAGCGAGGTGGCCCTCCTGGGGCTGGCCGCGACGTCGGGTGCCAGTCACATTCCGGTGATCTTCATCCTGATCCTGCCGGCCCTCTTCGCGGCAGGCATGTCGCTGGTCGACGCGACCGACGGGATCCTGATGCTGGGGGCTTACGGCTGGGCCTACATCAAGCCGATCCGGAAGCTCTACTACAACCTCAACATCACCCTGGTCTCGGTCCTGATCGCGTTCGTCGTCGGGGGGATCGAGCTGCTGAGCATTGTCGCCCAGCGCTTCGGCCTGACGGGCGGCGTCTGGGACCTGGTGGGCAACCTGGACTTCGGCGTGATCGGCCTGGCGATCATCGCGATCTTCGTCGTCAGCTGGGGCATCTCCAGCCTGATCTACCGCTGGCGCCACTACGACGACCTGCCGGTCAGCGGCCAGCTGAGCCCCGGCTCGCGGAGCTGACCGCCTACATCGTCGGGACGTAGCCCGGAGCGAGGTAGTGGTCGGGGTCATCCTCGAAGTCCAGCTTGCAGCCGCGTCCGCAGAAGTAGTACGTCCGCTCACCAACCCGGCTGGACAGGCCCCGGGCGCGGGCGACGGCCGGCGCCACGGTCATCCCGCAGACCGGGTCGATGGCGCTTGCCGGCAGGGGCGTCTCGCCCGTCTCGCCGGCCTCGCCGCTGGGCGGCTCGGGGCTCACCCGGCGCCGGCCAGGAGCGGGGCGTGGCGCAGGCGGAGCGCGTTGAGGACCACGGTCACCGACGAGATCGCCATCGCGCCGGCAGCCAGCGCCGGGTTGAGCAGGATCCCGAAGGCCGGGAAGAGAGCGCCCATCGCGACCGGGATCAGGATCACGTTGTATGCGAACGCCCAGAACAGATTCTGGCGAATGACCGTCCGGGTTCGGCGCGAGAGCGCCAGCGCCGTGGGGACGAGTCGTGGGTTGCCCCCGACGAGGGTCAGGCCGGCCGCCTCGAGGGCCACGTCCGAACCGGATCCGATCGCGATCCCGAGGTCGGCCTGGGCCAGGGCCGGCGCATCGTTGATCCCGTCGCCGACCATCGCCACAACCCGGCCCGCGCCCTGGATCGACCGAATGACGGCCACCTTGTCGGCCGGCAGCATCCCGCCCCGGACATGCCCGGCGGCAATGCCCACGGCCGCGCCCACGGCCGCGGCGACGCGCGGGTCGTCGCCCGACACGAGCCAGCTCTCGATCCCGGCCGCGCCCAGCTCGGCAATCGCCCGGGCAGAATCGGACCGGATGGGATCCGAGATCTGGAACGTCCCGGCCAGCCGGCCGTCGATCGCGACGTAGGCCCGGGTGTCACCCGCGTGACCCGGTTCGGCCTCGGGCGCCGCCAGGCTGAGCTCGTCAAGGAGCCTCGGACTGCCGATCACGACCGCCCGCCCCGCCACCTGGCCGGTCACGCCCAGCCCGGATCGCGCCGCGAAGCCCTCGATCGGCCGGAAGCCGAGCTCGTCGAGCTGCCCATAGGCGACGATCGCCCGGGCCAGCGGATGCTCGCTGCCCCGCTCGAGCGAGGCGGCCAGGTCGAGGACAGTGGTCCGCTCGAAGCCCGGCTCGATCGCCAGCGCAGCGACGGCCGGCCGCCCCACGGTCAGGGTGCCCGTCTTGTCGAAGACGACCGTGGTCACCCGGGCGGCCTGCTCGAGCGCCTCCGCGCTGCGCAGCAGGATTCCGGCCTCGGCCGCCCGGCCGGTGCCCACGATGACCGCGGTCGGCGTGGCCAGGCCCATCGCGCACGGGCAGGCGATCACGACGACCGCGATGAACGCGGTCAGGGCCAGGGTCGTCCGCGGCTCCGGCCCGACCAGGAACCAGATGGCGAAGGTGGCCAGGCCGACGACGAGAACCAGGGGCACGAAGACCTCGCTGATCCGGTCGACCAGTCGCTCGACAGGCGCCTTGGAGCCCTGGGCGCGCTGGACCAGCTCAACGATCGAGGCCAGGACCGTGTCCCGGCCGACGCGGGTTGCCCGCAGCACGACGCTGCCCCAGGTGTTGAGCGTGGCGCCGATCAGCTCGTCGCCGGGCACCTTGTCGACCGGCAGCGGCTCGCCGCTGAGCATCGATTCGTCGATGGCCGTGGCGCCCTCGACGATGATCCCGTCGACGGGGATCTTCTCGCCGGTACGGACCCGGAGCAGGTCGCCCACGCGAACCGCGCTGAGCGGCACGTCGAGCTCGTACTCCTGCTCGATCCGGTGGGCGATCCGGGGCTGGAGCCCGATCAGGCGCCGGATGGCCCCGCCGGTCTCGTCCCTGGCCCGGGCCTCGAGCCAGCGGCCGAGGAGGACGAGGCCGATAATGACCGTCGAGCTGTCGAAGTAGGTGACCGGCTCCCGACCGGCCGATTCGACCAGGGCTGGAGCCACCGTAACCACCAGGCTGTACGCCCAGGCCGCGCTGGTTCCGGCGGCGACGAGGGTGTCCATGTTCGTCGTCCCGTGGCGGGCCGCCCGCCAGGCCGCGACGTAGAAGCGGCGTCCGGCCCAGGCCTGGATGAGCGTGGCCGGGATCACGGCCAGCCAGTTGCGGCTGGCCATGGCCAGGCCGCTCAGCGGCAGGAACATCAGGACCATGAGCGCACCGGCGACGCCGATCGCGGCGACGGCCTGGATGAGGGTCTGGCGGCGCTCGGCGGCACGAACCGCTGCGTCTGGATCGACGTCCAGGCTCGAGGCTGGGGCGGCTTCGGGTCGGACGTCGTAGCCCGCGGCCTCGACCGCCGCGACGAGCTCCGATCGCCCGGCGATCGCCGGGTCGACGCTGACCGTGGCCCGCTCGGTCGCCAGGTTCACGTTGGCCTGGACCACGCCCGCGGTCTTGTTCAGGAAGCGCTCGATGCGGTTGACGCACGAGGCGCAGGTCATCCCCTCAATAGGCAGGATGATCTCGATCGGGGCGCTGCTGTTCATACTCCCCAGTAGTATGCCATGGGCGATACTACCGGGGGGTATGTGGAGCGCCGGCCCGGCGGCCTACAGGTTCGGCAGTGCGGTCTTGGCGAGGGTCACCAGGGCGTCGCGCGGAGCGGTGTTGCTGTCGGGCGTGAAGACGAAGTCGGGATCCTGGAACTCGATGCCCTTGTCGCCCTTGCGCACGAACAGGATCCCGCCGGCGCCGGACCAGAAGGCGTCGTCGCCCAGGCCGTCGACATGCTGGCTGCCACTCTCGATCTGGAGCATCGAGGCCATCGCGTCCTGGCTGCCGAAGATCCACACGACGAGGTACTTGCTGGGGTCGGCCGCCTGGAAGTAGCAGATCCCCCCAGCGCCCGAGGTGTTGGCGATCGGGAAGCCTGCCGCCGTCCCGACATCGGCGGTTGTCACGATGCTCGTGCAGCTGTCGGAATCGCCCGAGCCGTCCGAGCTGGCCGCCGGCGCCGCGCTGGCGACCGGGCCCTGGCTCGCTCCGGCCGGTGCTTGCTGGCCTGCCGCGCTGGTCGCTGCCGGCGAGGAGCCGGAGCACGCCGCGAGCACCACGGCGGCGCCGATGGCCAGGGCGAAGATGGGTCGTCGAACGATTGCGTTCATTGCTTCTCCTTGGGGTGTGGCTGGGCTCACCGGAGCTGCCGGCGAATGGCTTCGACGTCGTTCCAGACGGTCTCCCGGGTGATTCGGCCGTCGGTCACCTCGACCAGCCAGACCGAGCGATGGCTGATCCAGCGACCATGTCCATCGAGCTCGAATGCCCGTCCGGTGAGGCGGCCCGACCAGACGTGCTCGTCGAGGACGAAGCCCGGGCCGTACAGCCGGCGAAGCGGGACGTCGCGCTCGTGGACGGTGGCGGCCAGCAGGTCCTGGTAGCGCCGTCGGACCGCCGCCCGGCCGTGGACCGGGTTGTCGACGCTGCCGACCAGGTCGTGGATGACGGCCTCGGCCATCGCCCCGAGAATCGCCTCGACGTCGCCGTCGTGCTCGGCGCGGAGCTGGGCGTCGACGAGGCGATCGAGGGTCGCTCGATCCGTCGGCTGGGGGGACTCCATGCCCGCCACCGTGACCGGCGGCGCTGACCAAACGCTGATCGCATCGCCGCGCTGACCAAACGACGACCGACGGCCTGCCCGGAGACGGCTACCCTTGCCTTGAGGTAGGGCGGTTGGAACAGGTTCGGATCGGCGCCGGCGTTGGCGATTGACTTTCGGGTCCTCGGCCCACTCGAGGTGGTCGAGGACGGTGTCTCGTTGCGCCTTGGCGGCCCCCGCCCGCGGGCGCTCCTGGCGGCCCTCCTGGTCGAAACCGACCGATTCGTGTCGCGCGACCGGCTGATCGACGAGCTGTGGGGCGACGATCCGCCGGCGACCGCCGAGAACGCCCTCCAGGCCCAGGTCGCGGCCCTCCGCCGGCTGCTGCCCGGGCGGATCCTGACCGGTGGCACGAGCTACCGGCTGACCGTTCGCCCCGACGAGGTCGACGCCCGCCGCTTCGAGCTGGACCTGGCCGAGGCACGCGGCCTGCTCGGCCGCCAACCGGCCCGCGCCGCGGCCCAGCTGGCGACCGCGCTCGACGCCTGGCGCGGGCCGGCCCTCGATGGCGACGCAACCGGGCTGCTGGCAGGGGCCGAGGCGACGCGCCTCGACGCGCTGCGGCGTGCCGCCCAGGTCGAACGGGCCGATGCCTGCCTGTCGCTGGGCGAGGCGGGCACCGTCGTCGACGAGCTGTCCGGCCTGGTAGCCGGCGATCCGACCGACGAGCGCCTGGCCGGACGGCTGATGGTCGCCCAGTACCGGACGAGCGGCTCAGCCGATGCCCTGGCGACGTTCGAGCGGGTCGAGCAGGCCCTCGACATCGAGCTCGGGGCGACGCCGGAGGCGGCCCTCCTGGAGCTGCGCCTGGCCATCGAACGGCACGACCCGACGCTGGCCGGGCCGACCAGCGGCCTGCCGACGCCGGCGACCCGTTTCGTCGGTCGCGAACGGGACCTGGCCGAGGCCCTCGACCTGCTCGGCCGATCGCGCCTGCTGACCCTGGTCGGCCCCGGCGGCTGTGGCAAGAGCCGGCTGGCCCTGGAGCTGGGCCGGGCGATGTCCGCCGGCCGGCCCGCCGACGTGCACCTGATCTCCCTGGCGACGCTCGCCCCGGGCGGATCGGCAACGCGCCTGATCGCCGATGTGCTCGACGTCCGCGAGCGACGCGGCGAGTCCCTGATCGTCGCCCTGCTCGAGCGCCTCCGGCCGCAGCGCAGCCTGCTGATCCTCGACAACTGCGAGCACGTCCTGGCCCTCGTCGCCGGTCTGTGCGCCGAGCTCCTCGCCGGGGCACCGGGGCTGCGGATCCTGGCCACCAGCCGCGAGCCGCTCGGGGCGCCGGGCGAGGTGACCCTGGGCCTGTCCGGGCTGGCCCTGCCCGCACCCGGGGCGACGCCGGCCGAGATCCGGGCCTGCGACTCGGTCCAGCTCCTGCTCGACCGGGCCGTGGCGGTCCGGCCAGGCTTCGAGCTGACCGACCTCGGCCTGGCCAGCGCCGCCAGCCTGTGCCGCCGCCTCGACGGCCTGCCCCTGGCGATCGAGCTGGCCGCGGCCCGCCTGCGGACGTTGTCGCTGGAGGAGATCCTGATTCACCTCGAAGGCCGGCTCGACCTGCCGGTGCGGCCCGGCGAGGGCGTGGTCGAGCGGCACCGGACGATGCGCGCCGCGATCAACTGGAGCCACGACCTGCTGAGCCCGCCCGAGCGCCGGATGCTGCGCCAGCTGGCCGTCTTCCGGGGCCACCTCGACCTGCCTGCGGCGACCGCCGTGTGGGGCCCGGAGCTGGCCGGCGACGATCCGTTCGCGGCCCTGTGCCGCCTGGTCGATCAGTCGATGGTCGTGGCCGAACCGAGCCTCGATGGGCCGACGACGTACCGGCTGCTCGAGACGATCCGCCAATACGCCGAGGAGCGCCTCGCCGACGCGGGCGAGAGCCAGGCCGCCCGCGACCGCCATGCGGCGTGGTGCGCGGGCCTCGTCGCGGCCGCCGGCGAATGGGGTGGCAGCGACCAGGAGGTCTGGCTGGTCCGACTGGGTGCGGCCCACAACGACCTGCTCGCGGGGCTGACCTGGTGGCTGGGCGATGGCACGGATCCCGCGGCCGCCCTGGCAATGACCGCCGGCCTGTGGTGGTACTGGTACGTGCGCGGCCACGTGGCCGAGGGCCTCGTCTGGCTGCGACGCACGCTGGCCGCCTCGACTCCGGAGCCGTCCCGGATCCGGACGATCGCGTTGCGCGGTGCGTCGGCCCTCGCCCGCAGCAGCGGTGACTACGCCGAGGCGATCCGCTTCGGCGAGCAGTGCCTGGCGATGTGCCGCGAGCTCGCCGGGCCGGGCAGCGGCGGCGACCGGCAGGGCATTGCCGGCGCCCTGAACAGCCTGTCGGCGACCGCCCTGGCGATGGGCCAGGTCGAGGACGCGATCCGCTACGGCGAGGAGAGCCTGGTCGAGGTCCGCGGCTCGGGCAACCAGCGCGGCCTGGGCGCCTCGCTCACGAACCTGGGCACGGCCCTGCGCAACGCCGACCGCTTTGACGAGGCCGACGCGGTCCTGCGCGAAGCCGCGGATGTCTTCGACGCCCTGGGCGACGTGCGCGGCGAGACCTCGGCGATCATCAATCGGGCGATCGTCGAGCGACGCCGAGGCCAGCTCGAGAGCGCCCGGGCGTGCTGCCTCGAGGCGCTCCGGCTGTGCGTCGTCCTGGGCCATGCCGAGGGCCAGGTCGACTGCCTCGATGTCGTGGCCACGATCGAAGTGGCCGAGGGCCGATTCGCCGTGGGCCTGCGCCTGTTCGAGGTCGTTCGCAGCGCCCGGCGCCGGCTGGGCCTGGAGGTCTCGACGCCCGACGAGCGCCATGAACGTGAGGAGGCGCTGCGGGCCGCCCGCGCGGCGCTGGACCCGGCCCAGGTCGTGGCGATCGAGACCGGTGCCCGGGCGATCGACATCGGCGACGCGGCAATCGCCGAGCTGGCGACCTAGCGCGCTCGGCGAAGCCGAGTGGCGTGCCCAGGTAGTGTGGCCGAGGCTGAGCAGCGTCTGCGGGGCGGCGTCATCGAATCGCAAGGTGGGCCGGCCCAGGATGCTCTCGTACCCCAGCGCACGGGACGCCGGACCAACACCGACGCCCCGGAGATCTCCCCCTCCTCCAGGGTGGCCGGCCGGACGCATGTCCGGCCGGTTGCTCGTGTTCAGCCCCGGATCTTGTCCATCGCCTCGGCCATCGCCGACTTGCCCGAGGCTTCGAGCCCGGCAATCGAGCCATCGATATCCGCGGTTGAGCGGTTCTGGCTGAGCTTGGCCTTGGCCTCGATCCGCTCGATCCGGATCTCCACCCCGACGATCGCCCGGAGCTGGCCGGAGATGTAGTCGGGCGGCGCGTCGTCCACCGACCAGGGCGCCGCGCGGCTCGATTCGTGGTGGTCCGTCAGGCGCCGGACGAGGGCCTCGAGCCAGTGCACGTCGTCGTGGATCAGCAGCTGCCCGTAGACGTGGGCAGTCACGTAGTTCCAGGTCGGGACGACCCGGCCGTGCTCTCGCTTGGTCGCGTACCAGGCCGGCGAGATGTAGGCATCCGGCCCGCGGACGATGGCCAGCGCCGGAGCGAGCGGCGGGATCCGCCACTGGGCGTTGTTGCGAGCCACATGGCCGACCAGGGCGCCGAGCTCGCCCACGTCGGGCCGGCTGCCCGGGGCGTCGTACAGGAACGGCAGCATCGTGGCCAGCAGGCCCTCGTCGGTCCAGGTCACGAGATCGGCCGCGCCCTGGTGGTCGAGGAGCTCGCGGACGGTCGCCTCGTCCGGCTTGAAGTGCGCGGGAATGTACACGCTGCGAGTATGAAGCCTCGCCCGCGGACGTCCCAGCGCGTCCTCGGCGCGCGCGACCCGCAGCCGGCCTCGGTCGGGCGCAGAGCCACGCTGTAGGCTCTTGAATCGTGACGTTCGAGACTGCGCTCCTGAGCTGGCATGATTTCTACGTCGCCTCGGCAGGCGCGGCGGCGGCGCTGCTCGGGCTGCTCTTCGTGGGCGTCTCGATCAATCTGGGCGCGCTTACGGCGCCCGAGCGGATCGACCTGCGCAGCCGGGCCAGCCTGGCGTTCAGCAACCTGATCTACGTCCTGGTCCTGTCGCTCACCGTCCTGATCCCGAGCGACGACGCTCGCTCGCTGGCCATCGTGTGCGCCTTCCTGGCCGTCTTCGCCCTGAGCCGGGTCGCCACCCGGATCGTCCAGATCGTTCGCGCCTGGAGCCGGATCGCCAACGGCGTTCGAACCCTGCGGCGGCTGACGTGGACGCTCGTCGCGGCCCTGCTCCTCGGCTACGCGGCGATCGAGCTGTGGGTGAATGGAACGAGCTCGACGTTGTACAGCCTGATCTCGGTCGTCTTCCTGCTCCTGATCGGCGCCGCCGACGTCTCGTGGGACCTGTTGACGACGGTCAGCGACGAGGAGGCCGTTCGGGGCGGTCCGCCCAGCTGAGCGGACCCGGCGATGATCGGGCGCGGGCGGTCCTGGCCCGGCTCGGGTTGCTCGAAGCGGATCCGGTGCCCCTGGCGGCCGGCCTGTCGAGCCATGCCTGGCGGATCCCGGCCGCGACCGGCGACCTGGTCCTGCGGCTGTCCGTCGAGCCCGGGGACGGCGTCGGGACGTATCCGATCGAGCATGCCCTCCTGGCCCGGCTGACCAAACGTGGCGCGCCGGTCCCGGCGCCGATCCAGGGCAGCTGGCAGCTGCCGGCCTGGCCGCTCGAGCCGTTCTCGCTGGCCTCGTTCGTCGCGGGGATCCCGCTACGGTCCGATTCCATGGACTGGGCGGCGCCCCAAGTGGCGCGCTTCCTGCATCAGCTTCATGGCCTTCCAGTCAGCGGCCACGGGCTCCTGGCCGAGCCGGCCGGGCACGAAGCGGGACACCTCGGCGGGTCCCTGGCCGGTACGTCGGCCGACGCCGAGGACGGGCTGCTCGCGGCCTTTGCCGGCCAGCCGCTGTGGCCCTTCGGCGGTGCCGCGCTCCGGGCGCACCCGGCCCTCGCGGAGCGGCCCGAGCTGGCAACGGAGATCGAGGCCCACGCGCCGAGGATTCGCAAGGCCGCCCTCGGCCAGCCGGCGGTCATCGTCCATTCGGATCTCCACGAGGAGAACATCCTGGAGCTCGACGGCCGGTTGGGGTTCATCGACTTCGGCGAGTGCTTCGCCGGCGCAGCCGGCTGGGACGTCGCCGCCCTGGCCTATTTCGGGGGCTGGCCGTGGGCGGACCGAGTCCTGGCGGCCGATCTCGCGGCAGGCGGCCCGCCGCCAGTCAACACCGACGTCCCGGCGCTGGCCCTCAGCTTCGGGCTCTATCGCTGGCAGCAGGATCGCCGCCAGGGCGTGGACGGCGAGGACCATGACGAGGCGTTCCTGCGGGCGACCCTCGCCCGGCTCAGTGCTCGATGAGCCGTCCGTCGCGCAGCTCGACCACCCGATCGGCGACGTCGAGCATCGCCGGGTCGTGGGTGGCCACGATCGCGGTGACGTGCTCGGCCCGCACGATCTGGCGGATCAGGCCCATGATCACGTGACCGGTCTCCGAGTCGAGCTGGCCGGTCGGCTCGTCGGCGAGCAGGATCCGGGGCCGATTGGCCAGTGCCCGGGCAATCGCCACCCGTTGCTGCTCGCCGCCCGATAGCTCGCCCGGTCGGTGGCCCGCCCGCCCGCCGAGGCCGACGAGCTCGAGCATCTCCTGGACCCGGGCCTGGCGGACGTCGGGCGCCGTGCTGGCCAAACGGAGCGGAATCTCGACGTTCTCGGCCGCGCTCAGGATGGGCAGCAGGCCGAAGCCCTGGAAGATGAAGCCGATCGTCCGCCGCCGGAGCTCGACCAGCTGGCCGTTGGACAGGCCGGCCAGGTCCCGGCCGTCGATCGCGACGTGGCCGCTGGTCGGCCGGTCCAGGCCACCGAGGACGTTGAGCATGGTCGTCTTGCCGCTGCCCGACCGTCCCCGGACGGCGATCAGCTCGCCCGGCGCGACCCGCAGGTCGACACCCGCCAGGGCGTGGACGACCGTCTCGCCCGAGGCGTAGTCGCGGGCGACCGCCACGGCTTCGAGGGCCGCCACGCCGCCCGCCGCGGTCACCGCGGTCACCGCGGCCGCTGCGCCCAGGCCACTCATCGGTCGTCGGTCCGGGGCCGATCGGCTGGCGGCTGGTCGGCCGGCGCGTCGAAGCCGCTCGGCCAGACCCCGACGTGATCCTCCTCGAGGCGCAGCCGGACGCGATCGGCGAGTCCCAGCTGGTTGATATGGGCGCGCGGCAGCTGCAGCCGGCCGGCCCGGTCGAGGACCGCGAACTCCTCGGCCACCACCCGCTGTCCGCCAGCGTCCGAGCGCTCGGTCCGGCGGACTGTCTCGGTGCTCGTGCGGCCATCGCGGATCGCGACGGTCCGGGTCACGTGGTCGGCGACGAGGGGATCGTGGGTGACCGCGACCACAGTCGTGCCGACCTCCCGGTTGATCCGCCGAATCAGCTCGAAGACCTCGGCCGAGGTCGTGCTGTCGAGCTCGCCGGTTGGCTCGTCGGCCAGCAGGACGGCCGGCTGGTTGGCGAGGGCCACCGCGATCGCCACCCGCTGCTGCTCGCCACCGGACAGGTCGCGCGGGCGGCGGCGGGCCTTGTCGGGCAGGCCGACCATCTCGAGCAGGTCCTCGGCGCGCTGCTCCCGGTTGGCGCGGCCGTCGAGGACCATCGGCAGCTCGATGTTGGCCAGCACGTCGAGGTGGGGCAGGAGGTTGCGCGACGTCTGCTGCCAGACCATCCCGACGGTCCGCCGGCGGTAGGTCGTCCGCTCGCCGCGGGTCAGCCTGGCGAGGTCGAGGCCGTTGACCAGGGCCCGCCCGGCGGTCGGCACGTCGAGCCCGCCCAGGATATTGAGCAGGGTGGACTTGCCACTGCCCGAGGCACCCACGATCGCGACCATCTCGCCCGAGGCGATCCGCAGGTCGAGGCCCTGCAGCGCGACGACCTCCAGGTCGGCCACGCTGTAGATCCGGACGAGGTTGTCGCAGGCGATCATGTCGTTGCCTGCCGGTGGTCGCGCAGTCATCACGATCAGTCCCGAACGGCCGTTGCGAGCTGCGTCTGGCGCTCGACCACGGTCGCCGTCAGGGTCGCACAGACGATCAAGGCCAGGAGCACCACGGCGAGGCCGACCAGCCGGCCGAGGTCGGGGCTCGACGCTTGGAGCTGGGCGACGCCCAGGACTTCGGGCACGCCCAGGCCGGGTCCCACGAAGGCGATCAGGCCCAGCCCGAGCGCGACACCGGCGAGCACGCCGATGACGACCGCCGGCACGAACTCGACGGCGACGAGCCCGATCGTCTGGCGATTCGAGAGGCCCAGGATCTGGAGCCGGGCCGTCTCGCGGCGGCGGCTGGCCGTGTCCAGGGCGATCGCCAGGATGATCGTCAGGAGGCCATAGGCGAGGACCGCGATCGCGGCACTCAGGATGCCCAGGGTGACGGCCACCACGGCCGGCGCGCTGCTCAATGCCGACTCGGTGGCCGCCCGGCCCTGGACGTTCAGCCCGATCTGGCCGGCGGCGGCGGCCTGGACCGCGGCCAGCGAGAGGGTCGGCGCGCGGACCAGGACCTCGGTCTGGGGCGGCAGGTCGAACGACGGCAAGGCGGCCAGCTGGCGGCTCGAGGCGACCACGAACGGCCGGCCGGGCGGGACCGAGGGGTAGCCGTCGCGGACGGCCACGGCCTGGACCTTGACCGGCAGGCCGCCGATCCGGACGCTGAACGCCTGGCCCAGGATGATCGGGCTGGATCCCTCGCTGGCGGTCGAGACGATCACGGGCAGGGCACCGGCCGCCGTGGGCGCCAGCATCTCGGCCGGGATCCCAGGATCGGCCGGCGTGCCCCGGGCGACCGCTTCGGCGGCCACCGGGTCGAGGGCGACGAGCGTCCGCGAGCCGCCGGTGCTGAGGGTCACATCCAGGGTGATCACCGATGCCATCGCCTCGACGCCCGCCGGCGGCCGGGCCTGGAAGCCCGCCAGGTAGGGGGCCAGGCCGCTGACCTGGAAGTCCGCGCCCACCGTCTGCCACGCCGCGGAGGTTGACCCGGCCGCCAGCTGGTCGATCAGGACCGAGGCGAATGCGCCC
>DATGGC010000137.1:0-5108 GCA_035308745.1 Candidatus Limnocylindrales bacterium
CAAGCCCGAGGTGGTGATCTTCCTGCGCGAGCGGCTGTTCGAGCTCGACCTCGACGCCTACCGACCGCTGGGCGATCCGACCCGCTTCCTTGGTGCCTTGGCGGCGCACTTCAGCCGCTGCAAAGACGAGGACATCAGCCCGGCAGCCTACCTTGCCTGTGCCGACCGGCTGGTCGGCGACGCCGAGCGGCTGCTGCGCCTGGCCGGGGGCGCCGGTGCGGCCAGCCAGGACTTGACTGCGGCTGCGGCATCGGCGGCCGCCGAGCGGCAGCTCGAGCTGGCCCGGGCCTACGCCCGCTACCAGTCACTGCTCGGCGAGGCCGGCCTGATCGACTTCGGCGACCAGGTCAGCCTGGCCTTGCGCCTGCTGCGCGAATCGCCGGTCGCCCGGCACGAGCTCCAGCGGCGCTACCGGTACATCCTGGTCGACGAATTCCAGGACACCAACCGGGCCCAGGCCGAGCTGGTCGCGGTGCTCGCCGAGGGCCATCGCAACGTGACCGTCGTCGGCGACGACGACCAGTCGATCTACCGCTTCCGCGGCGCGGCGATCAGCAACATCCTCGAATTCCGGGGCCGCTACCGCCGCTCGCGGCTCGTCGTCCTGCGCCGCAACTACCGATCCCGCGCCGAGATCCTGGCCGCCAGCCATCGCCTGATCCGCCACAACGATCCGGACCGGCTGGAGGTCCGGGCAGGCATCTCCAAGGAGCTCCGCGCTCAGCGCCCGGAGCCGATCCGCGCCGGCCGGCCGCCGGCCGTTCGCCACGAGGCGTTCGCCACGGGGACCGCCGAGGCGGACTGGATCGCGACCGAGATCCAGGCCCGGATCACGGCGGGCGCCCGGCCCCGGGATCACGCCGTCCTGGTCCGGACCAACGCCGGCGCCGGGGCGATCCTGCGCAGCCTGAACATGGCCGGCGTGGGCTGGCGATTCAGCGGCACGTCGGGGCTGTACGCCCGTCCGGAGATCAAACTGCTCCTCCGCTTCCTGCGAACGATCGCCGACCTTGGCTCGAGCATCGACCTGTATGGGCTCGCGGCATCCGAGGTGTACGGGCTCGACGGCCCCGACCTGACCGCGATCATGGCCGCCGCCCGGCGGCGGAACCGCTCGCTGTGGGACGTCCTCGAGGAGCTCGACCGCCAACCCGGCATCCTGCGCATCGCGCCCGCGACCCGGACCGCCGTCGGACGCCTGGTGGGCGACTTGCGGACGTACAGCCAGATGGCCCACGAGCGGCCCTGCGGCGAGGTCCTCTATGCGTTCCTCAAGGCCTCGGGTGTCCTCGCCGGCCTCGCGGCCACCAATTCCGGTGAAGAGGCCCTCCAGAACATCGCCCGGTTCTTCGAGATCGTGCGGGGTCAGTCGGCCCTGCTGCCGGACGACCGGGCCATCTTCGTCGCCCGCCACCTCCAGACCCTGATCGACGCAGGCGACGAGCCGCCAACCGCCGAGATCGATGCCGAGGAGGACCTGGTCTCGGTCCTGACCGTGCACAAGGCCAAGGGCCTGGAATTCCCGACGGTCTTCCTGGCCGGCCTGGTGGAGGGGCGCTTCCCGACGAGCCAGCGTCGGGATGGCCTCGAGATCCCCGACGAGCTGGTCCATGAGACGATCCCCGCTGGCGATCACCATCTCCAGGAGGAGCGGCGGCTGTTCTTCGTCGGGATGACCCGGGCGCGCGACGAGCTGATCCTGACCCACGCCGCCGACTACGGCGGCCGGCGGGCGCGGCGGGTTTCGCCGTTCGTCCTCGAGGCGCTCGACCTCCCGATCGCGGCCCTGCCCCGCGGCGCCGCCAGCACCGCCAGCGGCCTCGAGCGTCTCGCGGCCGCCACGGCCACCGAGCCGGCCCCCACGCAGTCGGCCAGTGCCGATCGGCCGCCGAGCACCGAGCCCCTGTCGCTCAGCTTCTACCAGGTCGACGACTACCTGACCTGTCCGCAGAAGTACAAGTTCAATCACATCCTGCGGGTGCCCGTGTCGCCCCATCACTCGATCATCTACGGGGCCGCTCTCCATCGGGCCGTCCAGGAGTTCCACAAGCGCCACGCCCGGGGCGAGGTGATGTCCGAGGCCGAGCTGTGCGCCTCGTTCGAGGCGGCGTGGTCGAGCGAGGGCTTCCTCAACCGCGAGCACGAGCTGGCCCGGCTCGATGCCGGCCGGGCCGCCCTGCGGCGGTTCCGGTCGGAGCAGCTCCAGCCGGGCGCGGTGATCCCGGCCTACGTCGAGCGCGACTTCGCCTTCAGCCTGGATGGCGACCGGATCCGTGGTCGCTGGGACCGGGTCGATGTCGAGCCGGCCGGCGCGGCCGCCGAGCTGCTCGAGCCCACGCCGGGCGAACCCGCACCCGGGGCGTTCGCGCCGGACGTGATCGAGCCGACCCTGGCCCTCCTGCCTCGCGACGTCGTGACGATTACCGATTACAAGTCGAGCGACGTCCGGGACCCCGACAAGGCCCGCCAGAAAGCCCGCGATTCGCTCCAGCTGACGATCTACGCGATGGGCTGGCAGGCGATGACCGGGCGCCTGCCCGATGCGGTCCAGCTCAGCTTCCTCGAGACCGGCCTGGTCGGCCGGGCCGGGGTGGACGACAAGCGCCTGGCCAAGGGCCGAGCCCAGATCCAGGTGGCGGCCCGCGGGATCCGGGCCCGGGACTTCACGCCCACCCCCGACATGGTCGCCTGCTCGTACTGCCCGTTCCGGGACATCTGCCCCGCCAGCGCGGCTCGCTAGCTTGTCCTCGGATCGCTTCGCCGGCCTGCAGGCGGTCACCTTCGACTTCGGGAACACCCTCGTCCCGGTCGGTAGCAGCGCGCTCCAGGGCGTGGTCGAGGGGATGATCCAGACGACCGTGTCACAGATCGCGGACATCCAGGCCGCCGCGTTCCGAACGGCCTGGGACGAGGAGCGCGAACGGCAGTTCGAGGAGGACGTGCCCGAGGGTCGCGAGGTCGATCTCGACCGGCGCACGATTCGGGTCGTCGCCCGGCTGCGCGGGATGCCGGTTCCGGCGCGCAGCGCGCGCTGGGACGACGCGATTGCGGCGACACGCTCGACACCGGCCGAGGTCGCGATCGCGGTCGAGGCCTACAGCCGGGCGTTCGTCGAGCTGATGCCGGTGCCGGCCGACGTGGGTCCGCTGCTCGCCCGGCTCGCCGGCCGCTTTCGCCTGGCGATCCTCTCGAACTGGCCGCACGCCGCGACGATCGACGCCTACGTCGAGGCGGCTGGCTGGCGACCCGCATTCCAGGCGATCGTCGTCTCGCAACGGGTCGGCACGATCAAGCCCGATCCGCGCATCTTCCGGGTCGCCGAGGAGGCCCTCGGCGCTTCTGGCCCGGCGATCCTCCACGTCGGGGACGACTGGGCGGCCGACATCATCGGGGCGAAGCGGGCCGGCTGGCGGGCCGCCTACCTGCGCGACCAGCAGCATGGTTCGCCACTGCCCGCATCGCGACCGGACGGATCGGTCGTGGCCGATCTCGAGATCGACTCGCTCGCCCAGCTCGAGGCGGCGCTCGCCGGGACGAGCGATTGAGCGGATCGATGCAGCCCGCCGGCTGGACGCCGGTAGACTGCCGGGTGGATGGAGCCCCGCGACCGACTGATCAACTTCGCCACCCTCGCCTGCGCGGCGCTCGCCTGGGTGGCGGTGGCGGTCATCGTCACGACCCAGGATCCACGCACCAATGGCCAGGCCGGATTCATCGGAGCGATCATGATCGGAGCGGCATTCGGGCTCACCGCGACGCCCATCCTGTGGCTGCTGGTCTTCGGCCGGCACGCCCGGATCGCCTACCGCGGTGACTGGACGCGGGCATTCCGGCGCGGCGGCTGGATCGCCTTCGCGATCGCGCTGTTCGTCCTGCTCCGGATCGAGAATGCCTTCAGCCTGCCGATTGCCCTGTTCGTGCTGGTGATCGTGGGCGTCGCCGAAGCCACTCTGTCGGTGGACCGATGACGACCGAGCGGCGCGAGCCACCGCCAATCCCGCCCCTCGACTCGACCGAGCCAGCCGGGCCGTACGGGCCCGTCAAGTCGCGCCTGGCGGCCGCGGTCGAAGCGAACCGGGCCGAGATCCTCGGCCTGAGCCGGCGGATCCATGCCCACCCCGAGATCGCCTTCGAGGAGGTCCAGGCGTCCACCTGGATCGCAGCCGCGATTCGCGCCCACGGCTTCGCCGTCGAGCATCCGGCCGGCAGCCTCCCCACGGCGGTCCGTGGCCGCCTGCGTGGCGGCCGGGCAGCCGAGCCCGGCGGCGACCGGCCCCGGATCGGGATCCTCGCCGAATACGACGCCTTGCCCGGGCTGGGCCATGGCTGCGGCCACAACACGATGGCCGCCTCGGGGGTCGGGGCGGCGATCGCCCTGGCTGCCATCTCGGACGAGCTGCCCGGCGAGATCGTGTTCCTGGGCACGCCCGCCGAAGAGCGCGGCTCGGGCAAGCAGTTCATGATCGACGACGGTCTCTTCGACGACCTCGACGCGGCGCTCCTGTTCCACCCCTCGGACATGACCCACGTGACCTGCGGCCTGCTCGCAAGCGAGGACGTCGAGGTCACTTTCCACGGCCTCCAGTCGCACGCCGCGTCCGATCCGTGGCTCGGCCGGAACGCGCTCGACGCCTTGATCCTGCTGTTCACCTCGGTCGGGCTGTGGCGCCAGCAGCTGCGGCCCGATGCCCGGGTCCACGGCGTGATCACCGACGGCGGCACGGCCGCCAACATCATCCCGGACCGTGCCGCGGCCTGGTTCATGATCCGGTCCGAGGACGAAGCGGAATATGAACGGATGCGGACGCGCTTCGGCGAGCTGTGCCGGGCCGCCGCGCTGGCCGCCGATTGCACCGTCGACGTGGTCTTCAGCGGCCGGGCCTCCACGATGCGCGACAACATGACCCTGGCCAATCGCTTCGGCGCCAACCTGTCGGCCTATGGAGTCGTGCCCGGCCCGGAGCCCAACAACCTGGGCAGCTCGGACATGGGCAACGTCAGCCAGGTGCTGCCCACGATCCATCCCAGCGTGGCGATCTGCACTGCCGGCGTGGCCGGCCACTCGACCGAGTTCCGGGATGCCGCCGCCACGGACTACGCGGACGAGG
>DATGGC010000138.1:0-1795 GCA_035308745.1 Candidatus Limnocylindrales bacterium
GTCTCGAAGGCGATGTGCAGATGGCCGGCCGGATCGATCGCTGGGCTGGCATTCCAGCTCGCCTGTTGATCGGCTGGATCGAGCTCGCTGACCGGCCACGCGTCCGGATCAGGCGGTGGTGTCCAGCTCGTCGTCGCGGCCGACAGGTCGAGGAGCGCAGGGATCGTCGCGAAGGCAAAGCCACGTGAACGGTAGCGGGCAATGATCGCTGGCAGGGCCAGTGGCGTGACCTTCGAGCCGCAGTGCATGATGACGATCGAGCCGTTGATGCCGGTCGTCGCATTCGCGACTTCGGCAGCCGCGGAAGCGACGCCATTCTGATCACGGGAGTCGACGTCCCAGCCCACGAGCACCGGGTAGCCCTGGGCCGCCGCGACCTGTTCGACGGCCACGTCGTAGTCGCCGTACGGCGGACGATAGGCGTCGATCGAGGGGACGCCGAGGGCCGCGTCCGCGATTCGCCGGTCGGAATCGAGGCTGGCGCCGAGGGCCGCGGCCGCCAGGCTGCGCGGGTCATTGTGGGTCGTGGTATGGCTGCCGACCGGGAACCCGTTCGCGGCGACCCAGTGCCAGAAGCTCGGATTCTCACGAACGTACTGGCCATTGGGAAAGAACGTCGCCGGCACCCCCTGGGCGAGCAGGGTGTCCACGATCGAGATGCAGGCCGGGACGTTGAAGCCATCGTCGAACGTCAGGGCGATCACCTTGCTGGCCCGCGATCCGTGGCGAAGGAAGATCGCCTGCGCCCCGCACCCCAGCTGGCACGGCGGCGAAGGCGTTGGCACGCTGCCACTGGGCGAACTCGTCGGGCTCGGCGACGCCGAAGAAGCACTCGGCGGGCTCGCCACGGGCGACTGGCGAACGACGGCCGACGGCGATGGGACCGGGCGGGCCGGTGCGCACCCTGCGGCGAGCGTCAAGGCAAGCAGGAGCAGGACCCCAAGGCAGAGCTGGGTCCGGGCTCGATCACGGCCATCGGCCGCCGGAGCCGTCCGGAGCGCCATCGGCTCATGGTAGGGACATCGTGAGAAACCGGTCCCGCGGGACCCGCCGGTGCAGGTTCGGGGCGGCCTACGTGCCGGGGCTGGTCGGGGGAGGCATCGCGACGATCGGTCGAATCTCGACGCCACCATGCGCTGCCGTCGCCTCCGGGAGCTGGGACGCGAGCCTGACTGCCTCGCCCAGATCCGGCGCATCGAGCAGGTAGTAGCCGCCGACGACTTCCTTCGTCTCAAGGAATGGTCCGTCGGTGACGGATGGCTGGCCGGCGGGACCCCGGCGGACGCTGACGGCCCGGGTCGTCGGTTCGAGCTCGTTGGCGCCGAGGATCGCGGCGCCGGCCGAGGCGTGAAAGGCCCCGTGCACCGCTGCATTTGCCTCGTGCCAGGCGGCCGGTGCCTCCGCCCAGGTCTGCTCGTTGCCGTAGATCAGCACCAGGTACTTCGCCATCAAGTGACTCCATTCGGGGCCCGGCGAGCCCGTTCAGTCCTTCGACGAACAGGCTGGCCCGCAATCGACAGGGTGTCGCACCGGCCGGATCGACGACGGCCAGCGCCTTCAGCTGGGCGACGCCTCCGTCACCTCGTCGAGCCGCACCGGCCGGCCTTCGCGCCAGCTGCGTCGGGCGGCGATCGCCAGGCGGAGCGTCTCAAGCGCCTCCTCCGGGCCGGGCGCGGGTGTTTCACCCGCGGCCAAGGTCGCGAAGAACGCCTCGAGCTCGACCCGGTACGCGACTTCGAAGCGGTCCGGGAAGTTCTCGTATCGGTCACCCTCGGAGCCGAAGCGGCGCGAGAAC
>DATGGC010000139.1:0-18925 GCA_035308745.1 Candidatus Limnocylindrales bacterium
GCCGGCCAGGTGGTGGTCATGACCTACCCCCTGATCGGCAACCACGGCCGGCTGCGCTCGGACGACCAATCCGAGCGACCCTGGCTGCGGGCCCTGGTCGTGGCCAACGCCACGGCCGCCGTCCTCGAGGATGCCCGGCAGCTGGCAGCCCTCCTGCGCGATGCGGGGATCCCCGCAATTGCCGGGATCGACACCCGCGCCCTGGCCCGTCACCTGCGCACGCACGGCTCGATCCCGGGCATCGTCACCGCGCCCGGCCAGGTCGACGCCGCGGCGGCGGTGGCCGCCGTCCGGGCCTTGCCGCGCTGGGAGGACCAGGACTTCGTGGGCCTCGTCTCGCCGACCGGGATCACCGATGTCGGCGATCCGGGCGAGGGCGGTCCGCTGATCGGGATCGTGGACCTGGGCCTCAAGGCCAACATCGTGCGCTCCCTCCGCCGGCGCGGCGTTCGGGTCCGGATCCTGCCCCATACCGTGTCGGTCGAGGATGCGCTTGCCCCCGAGATCGACGGCCTGGTCTTCTCGCCGGGTCCCGGCGACCCGGCCCGGCTGGACGGTCCGGTGGCCCTGGCCCGGGCCGCGATCGCCGACGGGCGGCCGCTGCTGGGGATCTGCCTCGGCCACCAGATCGTCGGCCGGGCGGCCGGTGCGGAGACCCGCCGGCTGCGCTTCGGCCACCACGGCGCCAACCACCCGGTCCGGGATGTCGAGACCGGCCTGGTCCAGGTGACCGCCCAGAACCACGAGGTCCAGGTGGTCGGCGAGACGCTGCCCGCCGCGAGCGGCATGCGGGTGAGCCAGCTGAACCTCAACGACGGCTCGGTCGAGGGGCTCCGCCACCGCGAGCTGCCGATCGAAACGGTCCAGTACCACCCCGAGGGTGCGCCCGGTCCGCTCGATGCCCTGGCCGTCTTCGACCGTTTCGTGCTGGCCGCCGGGAGCCGATGAAGCCGGCCTCCGTCCTGATCCTCGGCTCCGGACCGGTCGTCATCGGCCAGGCGGCCGAGTTCGATTACGCCGGCACGCAGGCCTGCCGGGCTCTGCGGGCCGAGGGCGTCCGGACGATCCTGGTCAACTCGAACCCGGCCACGATCATGACCGACCCGCAGGTCGCCGACGTCGTCTACCTCGAAGCACTGACCGTCGAAGCCGTCGAGGCGGTGATCGCCCGCGAGCGGCCCGAAGGGCTGCTCGCCGGCCTCGGCGGCCAGACCGCCCTGAACCTGGCCGTCGCCCTCGACAAGGCCGGGGTCCTGGAGCGCCACAACGTCCGGCTGGTGGGGACGCCGCTCGAAGCCATCGAGATGGCCGAGGACCGCCAGCGCTTCCGGGAGCTGCTCGATCGGATCGGCCAGCCCTACGCTCCCTCGGCGATCGTCGACGGCGCGGATGCAACGGAGCGGCGCGCCTCGGCCGACCGGGCCCTGGCCGAGATCGGCCTGCCGGCGATCGTCCGGCCGGCATTCACCCTGGGTGGCACCGGCGGCGGAATCGTCGAATCCGAGACCGCCTACCGGGAGCGGGTCCGGACCGGCCTGCGGGCCAGCCCGATCGGCCAGGTCATGGTCGAGCGCTGCCTGGTCGGCTGGGGCGAGATCGAGTACGAGGTGATGCGCGATGCGGACGATACCTGCATCGCGGTGTGCTCGATGGAGAATGTCGACCCGCTCGGCGTCCACACCGGCGACTCGATCGTGGTGGCGCCGGTCCAGACCCTGCCCGATGCCGTCCACCAGCGGCTGCGCAGCGCGGCCCTGGACATCATCCGGGCCCTGGGCGTGGAGGGCGGCTGCAACGTCCAGTTCGCCCTGAGCCCCGACTACAACGACTACGCGGTGATCGAGGTCAACCCCCGGGTCAGCCGCTCATCGGCCCTGGCCAGCAAGGCGACCGGCTACCCCATCGCCCGGGTGGCGGCCCAGATCGCCGCCGGCCGGCGGCTGGCCGAGATCCCCAACGTCGTGACCGGCACGACCGTCGCCGCGTTCGAGCCGGCGCTCGACTACGTGGTGGTCAAGCTGCCCCGCTTCCCGTTCGACAAGTTCCCGCTGGCCGACCGGACCCTGGGCAGCCAGATGAAGGCGACCGGCGAGGTGATGGCCATCGACCGGACCTTCGGCGCCGCACTCAACAAGGCCCTCCGCGGCCTGGAGCAGGCCGGCGTCGGGCCGCTCGCCGAGAACCCCGAGTGGGCGCCCAGCCTGGCCTACCTGGCCGCGGTCTACCAGGCGCCGGGCGACGCCGAGCAACCGCTCGGTGGCGCGGACGACGAGCTTGATGCGGCGCCGATCCGCTGGGTGGATGCCGAGGGCCAGGCCTGCGAGTCGACCCGCTTCGCCGAACGGGCGGCCGCCCCGATCGTCCTGCGCCGGTTCCTGGAGCCGTCGGATACCCGCCTGTGGCGGGTCCTTGCCTTGCTTCGCCGAGGCGTGCCCCAGGCGACGATCGGTGCCGCCACGGGCATCGCCTCGTGGTTCCTGGCCGAGTTCGGCCGGGCGATCGCCCTCGAGGCCGCGGTCGCCTCGGCCGGCTCCGACCTCGCCGATGCCGGCAACGACGGCGCGATGCGCCTCCTGGCAACGGTCAAGCGGGCCGGCTTCGGAGATCGCGAGCTGGCCACCTTGGCCGGTATCGAGCCGACCGCCGTGCGCGCCGCCCGGCGGGCGGTCGACCTCCAGCCCGGCTACGCGATGGTCGATACGTGCGCGGCCGAGTTCGCCGCCGAGACGCCGTACTTCTACTCGACCTACGCCGCGGCCGGCTCGCCGCCCGAGGCGCCGCCGGTGGGCCGGCCGGCGGCCCTGGTGATCGGCTCGGGCCCGGTCCGGATCTGGCAGGGGATCGAGTTCGACTATTGCGCAGTCCAGGCCGCCGATACCCTCCGCCGGCTGGGCTGGAACGCGGTGATGATCAACTCCAACCCGGAGACCGTCTCGACCGACTTCGACGCCAGCAGCCGGCTCTACTTCGAGCCCCTCGACCCGGAGTCGGTGCTGAACGTGATCGAGGCCGAGACACGGCCCGGCGAGGCGCTCCTGCCGGCGTTCGTCCAGTTCGGCGGCCAGACACCGCTGAACCTGGCCGGACCCCTGGCCGCTGCGGGGGTGCCCCTCCTGGGCGCCGACCTGGAGTCGATCGACCAGTCCGAGGATCGGACCCGCTTTTCGGCCCTCCTCGACCGGCTGGGCATCCCCCAACCCGAGGGCGGGATGGCCCACAGCAACGAGGAGGCCCTGACCCTCGCCGAACGGATCGGCTACCCGGTCATCGTCCGGCCCAGCTTCGTGATCGGCGGCCTGGCGATCGACTTCGCCTACTCGCCCGAGGACCTCATCCGGCAGCTGGCCGTGGCCACGATCGTCGATCCCGACCGGCCGGTCCGGATCGACCGATACCTCGAGGGCGTTGAGGTCGACGTCGACGCGATCAGCGACGGGCAGGACGTCCTGATCCCGGGCCTCCTCGAGCATGTCGAGCGTGCCGGCGTCCACTCCGGTGACTCGGTCGGCGTCTTCCCGCCGCAGACGGTCAGCGAGGGCGACCAGGGCCTGATCGTGGCCACGATGGAGCGGATCGTGCTGGCCCTCGGCGTCCGTGGCCTGGTCAACGCCCAGTTCATCGTCCGCGACGACGGGGTCTACCTGATCGAGGTCAACCCGCGCGCCTCGCGGACGGTGCCGTTCCTGTCCAAGGTGACCGGGGTGCCGATGGTCGAATTGGCGGTCCGGATCGCCCTGGGCGAGACCCTCGCCGGCCTGGGTTGGTCCGGCGGGCTGCTCCCGCCGCCGGACTTCGTGGCCGTCAAGGCACCGGCCTTCTCGACGGCCAAGCTGCGCGGGGTCGATCCGTCGGTCGGACCCGGGATGCAGTCGACCGGCGAGGTGATCGGGATCCACACGGACCCGGCGGTGGCCCTGGCCAAGGCCCTCGTGGCGGCCTCGCTCGTGCCGCCCCGGCCGGCGCCCGACGGGATCCGGTCGCTGGCCCTGCTGTCGATCGCCGATCGCGACAAGGCGCTCCTCGACCGGCTGGCGGCGGCCCTCGACCGGGCCGGCTTCGAGCTGTGTGCGACGGCGGGCACGGCCCGGGCGCTCGCCGGCCTCGGGTTCAGCTCGCGCCTGGTGGCCAAGACCGCCACGACGGCCGTGCCCGATGTCGGCGACGGGCTGCCGATCCTGGAGCTGATCGCCTCGGGTGACGTGCGCCTGGTGGTCAACACGCCCACGCCCCAGTCCGGGGCGCTGCGCGACGCCGTCGAGATCCGGCTGGCCGCGACCGCCGAGGGGATCCTGTGCCTGACCGCGATCGAGACCGCGGTGGCTGCGGCCGAGGCGCTCGATCCGGCGCTCGCCGGCCGCCTGTCGGAGGTTCGCTCCCTGGGCGACTGGGTGCCCGGCCGGCTGGCGGTCGGCGCCGGACGCTAGTCCGCAGGCCAGGGCGGGGCCCGCGGCCACCGGGACGGGCGTCGCCTGCGGTACCCTTCGGCCATGGTCAATCCCTCTGTTCCACTCACCGATGAGCGCCTGCCCAACGGCCTGCGCCTGGTCATCGCCGAGGACCACCTGGCGCCGGTCGTGGCCGTCAACATCTGGTACGCCGTCGGCTCCAAGAACGAGGTGCCCGGCAAGACCGGCTTCGCCCACCTCTTCGAGCACGTGATGTTCCAGGGCTCGCGCAACGTCAAGAAGGCCGAGCACATCGCCCTGGTCCAGGCCGCCGGCGGCACGATCAACGGGACCACCTGGCTCGACCGCACGAACTACTACGAGACCGTCCCCTCGAACCAGCTCGAGCTGGCGCTCTGGCTGGAGGCCGACCGGCTGGGCACCCTGCTCGATGCCCTGAGCCAGGACAACCTCGACAACCAGCGCGAGGTGGTCAAGAACGAGAAGCGCTCGTCGTACGACAACCGGCCCTATGGCAGCTGGTCGGAGAAGCTCCAGGCCCATCTCTACCCCGAGGGCCATCCCTACCACCATCCGACGATCGGCTCGATGGCCGACCTCGACGCCGCCTCGCTCGAGGACGTGTCGGCCTTCTTCCGGACGTACTACGCCCCCAACAACGCCGTTCTGGCCGTCGTCGGCGACGTCGATCCGGACCAGGTCCGGAGCTGGACCCAGCACTATTTCGGGGGCATCCCGGCCAACCCGGCGATCCCCCCGGTTGGTGACATGAGCCTTCCGCCGACGCTCGGTGGGGAGATCCGCGAGACGGTCCACGATCAGGTCCCGCTGCCCCGGATCTACTTCGGCTTCCGGGCCCCGGCGATGGGCGACCGGCGGCTCGACGCCCTCGAGGTCGCGATGCAGATCCTGGCCGGCGGCAAGGGCAGCCGGCTCGACCGGCGGCTCGTGCGCGACGACCAGATCGCCCAGGACGTGGTCGCCTTCGTGCTCGGCTTCGTGGGCGGCGCATCGATCGCCTCCGGCTGGGCGACGGTCCGCCCCGGGGTCAGCCTCGAGCGGGTCGAGGCGGCCTTCCTCGAAGAGCTCGAGCGGCTGACCCGCGAACCGGTCACCGACGACGAGCTCGCCCGGGCCAAGGCGCTGATCGAGACCGAGGAGCTGGGTGCCCTCAGCCGGGTGGAGGAGCGCGCCGACCGGCTGGCGATGTACGCCACCCTGTTCGATGACCCGGGCATGATCGACGCCATGCTCGGCCGCTACCTGGCCGTGACCGCCGAACAGATCCGGGCCGTGGCGGCGGACGTCTTCCGGGCCGACAACCGGCTCGTGCTGACCTACCTGCCCGCGAGCGGCAACGGCGAGGAGGGGGCCGAATGAGCAAGGCGTCGGCCAAGGCCACAGTCATCGCAACCCGGCCCACCCCGGGCCAGCCCCGTCCGTACGAGTTCCCGGCCTTCGAACGGTCGGTCCTGTCCAACGGCCTGACCGTTCTCGTGGCGCCGATGGCCGGCCGGCCACTGATCAGTGCCTCGCTGATCCTGCGCAACGGCGCGGCCGACGACGACCAGGCCGTGGCCGGGGCCACCGCGCTGGCCGCTCGGGCGCTGTCCGAGGGGACCGAGCGCTACGACGCCGTCGCCCTGGTCGAAGCGACCGAGCGACTCGGCGCCGGCCTGCACGCCGATGCCGGCTGGGATGCCTCCACGATCAGCGTCGAGGTGCCCGTCGCCCGGCTCGAGCCGGCCCTCGACCTGCTCGCCGAGCTGGCGGCCCATCCGACGTTCCCGGCGCGCGAAGTCGAGCGCCTCCGCGGCGAGCGCCTCAACGACCTCCTTCAGGCCCGGGCCGAACCGCGCCGGCGGGTCGACGAGGCGTTCATCGCCACGATCTACGAGGCGAGCTCGCCCTACCACCAGCCCGCGGGCGGCCTCGCGGGGACGGTCGAGACCCTCGATCCCGAGCGCCTGGCCGCGGCCTGGCAGCATGGCTTCGACCCGGCCCGGATGACCCTGATCCTGGCCGGCGACCTGGCGGGCCTGCCCGCCGGCGGCCCGGCCGCGATCGCCGAGCGGCTGTTCGGCGGCTGGACCAAGTCCCCCGATGCGGCCGCCGTGGGCGGGCCGGTCAGCTCCGACTCGGCCGTTGATTCGATCGTGATCAAGGTCCTCGACCGGCCTGGCTCGGTCCAGACCGAGATCCGCGTCGGGCACGTGGGCGTGCCCCGCCGCTTCGGCCAGTACGCGGCGCTGAGCGTGATGAGCGCAATCCTGGGTGGCCTGTTCAACTCGCGCCTGAACATGAAGCTGCGCGAGGAGAAGGGCTACACCTACGGCGCGTCGGCCGGCTTCGACCCGCGCCGCGGGGCGGGGCCGTTCTCGGCGCGCGTCGCCGTCAACACCGAGGTGACGGTTCCGGCCCTGGTCGACCTGCTCGCCGAGCTCGATCGGATCCGCCAGGCGCCGGTCAGCGCCGCCGAGCTGGCGGCCGCTCGGGACTTCCTGGTCGGCGTCTTCCCGCTCCGCTTCGAGACACCCGGGCCGGTCGTCGGCGCCCTGGGTGGGATCGTCGTCCACGACCTGCCCGACGACGAGCTGACGACCTACCGCGCGCGGATCGAGGCGGTCAGCGCCGCCGATGTCCAGGCGGTCGCCGAGGGCCGGATCCATCCCGACCAGGCGGCGATCGTGATGGTCGGTGATGCCCAGCGGATCGTCGCCGACCTCGAGGCGGCCGCGATCGGTCCCGTCGAGGTGATTCGCGACGAGCCGCCGGCCGAGGAGACGTCGGAGGGCTAAGTGCCAGGCCGTCGCGGAGCCTCATCCTCGGCTCGAGCCATCCAGGACAAGGCCCATCCGGCTGGGGCAGGACGGAGGCGCCTGAAACCTTTTCGGGGCGGCCTGTCTCAGGTGGGGTAGAGGTCAGAGACGACCACCCCAGCTGAGACCGAAGGATGCCCTGCCCATGAACTCCCAGGATCGCCTGATGCGCGGCGCGGCTGCCGCGGTTGTCGCCCTCTTCGTTGGCGCCAGCGTCGCTCTCGCGGCGCCGGGCATGATCAATTCGACGCCGGCCCATGATGGCTTCGTGCCGGCTGTCCCGGCCGCGACCGAAACCACCGAGCCGACCGAGGCCGTAGAGCCAACCGAGACCGCCGAACCCACCGAGACGCCCGAGCCCACGGAGACGGCCGAGCCGACAGAGAAGCCGGAGCCGACGGAGACGGCGGAGCCCACCGAGAAGCCCGAGCCAATCGAGACGGCCGAGCCCGGCGACGACGACAACGGCGGCGACCACGCCGGCAACGACAGCCGTGGCGGCCGTGACGGCGGCGACCAGGGTGGCGAGGACGGCGGCAGCGGTGGCCAGAACGACGGTACCGGCGACGACTGACCGGCACCACCAGACTGGTGGTCCAGCAACAACCCTGGCGGCGCGGGCGTGACCGGCATCGCGGCAACGGAGACCCGACCATCGCCTTCGACCGCGACACGGCTCGCAGCACGATCACCGAGGCGGCCCGCGACGATGAAGCGTTGCGGGTCGTCGAGGCCGTCCTGGCCGGAGATCGCGACGCGTTCCGGATCCTGGTCGACCGCGAAGCCGTGGCGACGGTCCGGGCCTGCCATCGGGTCCTGGCCGACTTGCACGATGCCGAGGACGCGGCCCAGGAGGCCTTCGTGATCGCCTATCGCTCGCTCGGCTCGTGGCGCGCGACAGGTTCGTTCGGGGCCTGGCTCCGCCGAATCGCGATCCGGGTCGCGATCCGTCGGGCGAGTGCCCGCCGGCCGACGCTCCGACTCGATCCGATCACCCCCGACGGGGACGACCCGACGGCCGCGCCGCTCGGAACCCTCGCGGCGGCCGATGCCGACCCGGCGGCCGTGTCCCTGTCCGCGGAACGCGCGGCTGGCCTCCGCCGCGCGGTCCAGGGGCTGGCCGAGCCGTACCGCGAGGTGGTCGCCCTGCGCTTCTTCGGTGAGCTCTCGCTGGCCGAGATCGCGACCTCGACCGACCGACCGATCGCCACGATCAAGACCCATCTCCGGCGTGGCCTGCTCCAGCTGCGCGCCGATGCCTCCAGCCTGGGACTCGATCGATGAGCGGACGCTTCCGGCCCGACGAGCTGGGCGGCTCGGCCGAGGCCGATGATCCGGTCGAGCTGGCCGCCGCGCTCGAGGCTGCCCGGCTGCTCGAACGAGCGGTCAATGCCGACGGCGTCCAGCCGGGTCCCGACTTCAGCAGCCGGGTCATGGCCGCGGTCCTGGCCCAGCCGGCGCCCCGCCAAGCCCGCCTCGCGCTGCTGTTCGGGGCGATTCGCGAGGCATGGCGAACCGCGCTCTCGGCCGGCCAGCCGGCCCTCGTCCGGGCCCGCGCACTGGCGGTTGTCCTGGTCGTGATCCTGGCCGTAGGGTCGTTCGGCGGGGCGGCCTCGCTGGCCGCCGCCAGCGCCCTGGACCTGTTCGGCCCGCGGCCGTCACCGGCGCCCCTGCTGACGCCCGTTCCGAGCCCGAGCTCCAGCCCGGCGCCCGCCCCGTCCGGCCTCACGAACCCGAGCCGGACCCCCGCGCCGACCGAGCTCGAACGCCCCGGCGAGCCGCCGGAGGCCTCCGAGACGCCCGAGCCCGGCGAGACGCCCGAGCCGACCGGAACGGACGACCACGGCGGCAGCGGTGGTGGTGGTGGCGGCGACGGCAGCGCGACGCCGCGCCCGACCCGGACGCCGCGGGCCACCGATACGCCCAGGCCCACTCAGACACCCGAGCCGACCGAGACGCCCGAGGCCTCCGACCACTAAGCCGGGCGCCGGGTATCCTCGGCGGGTGATCGTCGTCATCGGCTCGCCGTCGCTCCTGCCTGCCGATCCCGGCGGCCGTCCGGCCGCGGCCGGTCCCGCGGTCGACGTCGCCCGGGGCGCGACCGACGCCGGCTCCAGCGTCCAGCTGATCGGCAAGATCGGCGACGATCCGGCCGGTGACGCCCTCCTGCTGGCCCTCGCCGATGCGGGCATCGGCCATGTCGCGATCCTGCGCGATCCGGCCCGGGCAACTCCGGTTGCCCAACCGGCGGCCGACGAGTTCGAGCCGATGCTGCCCGGCGACGATGACCAGGGCGAGGCGGCCTCACGTCGCGCCGTCGCCGAGCCGCGGCCGGGGTCCTTGCCGACGATCGATGCCGGCGACCTCGACCTGGCCCTGCGCTACCTGCCCGACCACCAGGTCGTCATCGTCGCCGAGCGCCTGGACCCGGAGGCCCTCGCGGTCGTCGCCGCGGATTGCTCCTATGTCGGGGCGGCGCTGGCGATCATCCTCGAAGCGGGCGGCCCAGGCTCGACCGACCTGCCGCCGGAGGCGACCGCCTTCGAGGCTCCGGCCAGCGATCCCGACGGCGTCTTCGGGCGGACGATCGGACGGTTCGGGGCGGCCCTCGAGCAGGGCCTGGGCGGGGCTGCGGCACTGGCCCAGGCGACCACCGGGGGCGGCTGGCAGCCCGCGGCGGGCTGAGGGCTCAGGCCGGTTCGATCAGCTCCGGGCCATTGTTGCGCACGTTGTTGACCAGCGGCCGGACCGGGAACAGCACCAGCCCGTCATCGGGCGCTGGCTGGAGGAGCCCGGTGAGTTCCTCGGTCTCGTGGTTGTCGGGATCGAGCCACAGGTCCCAGTCCTTGCGGGCCAGGACGACCGGCATCCGGTCGTGGATCTCGGCGAGCAGCGGGTTGGCGCTGGTGGTGATGATCGTGAACGTGCGGATCACTTGCTCCGTCTCGGGGTGATGCCAGCCCGACCAGAGCCCGGCCAGGGCCAGGGGTGCCTCGTCTCGGCGGCGGATCAGGAACGGCTGGCGCGCGCCGGCCTGCCGTTGCCACTCGTAGAACGCGTCGGCCGGCACGATGCAGCGCCGCCGGCGGAACGGTTCGCGAAAGGCGCCGCTGGTGGCCAGCGTCTCGGCCCGGGCGTTGAACAGCTTCGAGGCGATCTTCTCGTCCTTGGCCCACGACGGAATCAGGCCCCAGCGATAGGCCCGGATCGCGCGCCGCTCGCCGCGCTCGACCACCACGGCGGCCTCATCCGTCGGCGCCAGGTTGTAGGTCGGCAGGAGCTCGTCAGCCGGCGGCTCGGCGTCGAACATCGCGGCCAGCTCGGCCGTCGGACGTTGCTGGGTGAACCGGCCGCACATCCACCGATTCTAGCCCTGCTATCGTCCCGCGAATGGATGAGCCCAACCGTGCCCGCGCGCCGCAGGGGACGCTGAGCCCGGCCGAGGCGGCCGACCACCTCCGCCGGGGCGACGCATTCCTGGCGTCGGGCGATCTCCAGGATGCCGCCGGGCTCTACCAGCGGGTGGTCGGGTATCCCGACTCGGCCATCACTGCGGCCGCCCTGCTGGGCATCGGCAACGTCTACTTCCGGGCATCCCAGGAGGATCTGGCCCTGACCAGCTGGCGGGCGGCCGCGGCCGTCGGCGAGACGCCCAGCAGCTATTCCGCCTGGCGGAGCATCGCCGCCCAGCTCGTCCGCCAGAACCAGCTCCTCGACGCGATCAAGGCCTATCGCGAGGCTGATCGTCGTGCACCATCGAGCGACAAGGCCGAGATTGCCTCGCGGCTGGGCTGGCTGGCCAAGGAGACCGGCAACGCCGGGGCCGCCCGGCGCTACTTCGCTCGCAGCCGGGGTGACGGGCTGCCCTTCTCGGTGAGCTACGCGTTGATCGCGATCACCGTCGTGGCCTACCTCGTCGCCCCGCCCAACAACTCGCCCGATTCGATCTTCGGCCAGCTCCTCCTGGACAAGGGCCTCGTGGCCAGTGGCCAGTACTGGCGCCTGTTCACGGTCGCCCTCCTCCACGAGAGCCCGATCCACCTCGCCTTCAACATGTATGCCCTGTTCCTGGTCGGGCCGGTCGTCGAGAAGATCTACGGCTGGAAGCTGTTCCTGTTCATGTACCTGGCCTGCGACCTGGCGGCGTCGGTGGCGAGCTTCGTCTTCGGCGACCCGCTGATCGCCTCGGTCGGGGCGTCGGGCGCCATCTTCGGCCTGTTCGGGTGCCTGTTCGTGGCCGGCCGGCTCCACAACCCGGTCCTCGACCGTCAGAGCCGCAGCCTGGCCGCCCAGATCGGGACCCTGATCGTCCTCAACCTGGTGCTCGACTTCACCGTCGGCGCGGGCACGATCGACAACTTCGCCCATGTCGGCGGCCTGCTCGCCGGCGGCTGGCTGGGGGCCGTCCTGCTGCCGCGGGGCGTGCCGACCCTGGCCAGCGGCTGGGTCCGGACCAGTGGCCTGCCCCTGCCGACCGATCCCCGGGCGGGGACCTGGCTGCGCGTGCTGGCCGTCGTTGCCCTGCTCGTGCTGTGCGTCGTTGGCGTGATCGTGGGCAGCGACCCGAGCCGCTTCAGCGGCCTCCAGTAGGTCGCCGTCGCGGGCAGTGGCCCGGACCTACCAGGCCAGGCGCGGGGTCCGGGGCAAATGGACGATGACCCGAGCGCCGCGCGGGGCGAGGCTCTCGGCCAGCGCCTCGCCGCCGTGGGCCCGGGCCAGCTCGCGGACGATGGCCAGGCCCAGGCCGCTGCCCGGGCCGCTCCGGGCGGGGTCGCCGCGGTAGAAGCGATCGAAGATTCGCTCGGTGGCGCCGGGCGGAAAGCCTGGCCCATCGTCGCTGACCAGGAGGGTGATCCACTCCGCCGACCCGCGCGCCTCCAGCCAGACGTGGCCGCCCGGTGAGGGGACGACCGACAACGCGTTCTCGATCAGGTTGCCCAGGATCCGGTCGACCGCCACCCGGTCGGCGCTGAAGCCCAGGTCGGGCGGGGCGCCGGCCGGCGGTTGGACGGATGCGCCGATCACCGCCAGCTCGATGCCCTTGCCCGCGGCGCGCGCTCGGAACCGGTCGGCGGTCTGGCCCAGGAGCGCTCCCGCGTCGATCTGCTCCGGGCGCAGGGCGGCGGCGCCGGTCCGCAGGCGGTCCATGGTGTCCAGCTCGGCGACCAGCCGTTCGAGGCGGGTCGCCTCGTCGCCGATCGTCCGGGCGGCCTTGACGGCCTCGGGCCCGGCGGCCGTCCCATCGGCGATCGCGCTGGCAAAGCCGCCGATCACGGTCAAGGGCGTGCGCAGGTCATGACGCAGGTTGGCCAGGAGGTGCTCCTCGCGCTCGCGCGTCGCCTGGAGCTCGGCGGTCATCGCATTGAAATGCTCAGTCAGCTCGCGGACCTCGCGCGGGCCCTCGACCGGCAGGGGACCGGGACTCGGACCAGGGCTGCTGGGAATCAGGCCCGGGCCCGGGCCGGCGCCCGGTGGGCCGCCACCCGCAGGGACTGACGCCGTGGCGTGCTGGAGCCGCCGGAGCGGCCCGGTCACCGAGCGCGACAGCACGTAGGCCAGCGGCCCGCCGACCACGAGGACTGCCAGGAGGCCGATCGGGATCGTCCGGGCGAGGTCGCCGAGGGCCTCGGCGCCCGACCGGTCGAGCGTGGCGAAGACCACCGACCGGGCGTTGACCTTCGTCGCCGCCCACGAGTGGGGCTTGCCGTCGGCAAAGGTCGAGGTCGCGTGGACGTCCTGTCCGCGCAGGGTTGCAGTCGTCAGGTCGATCGTACCCAGGACCGACGGGAAGTTATTGATCGCATGGAGCTGGCCGTCGGCGGTCGCGAGCATGATGTCGACCCCGTTGGCCGCCAGCTGCTGCTGGGTATCGGCCAGTGCGCCGGCCAGGTTGCCGGCCGCGATGCTGGCCCGCAGCTGGGGCAGGAGGCTGTCGGCCAGGTCGGCCATCCGGCCCTCGGTCGAGGCCCGGTGGAGGTCGCGCAGGACCACGAAGACGGTGCCCCCGATCGCGACCAGGAGGGCCAGCGACAGTGCGGCGAAGCTGGCGATGATCCGGCCGCTCAGGCTGCGAGGCATCCTCGGTCAGCTCGGGATGGGTTCGCGCGCGGGAGGCACCAGGCGGTAACCCAGGCCCCGGATCGTCTCGATCGCGGGGCCATCGTCGCCGAGCTTCTTGCGCACCTCGGCGACGTGGACGTCGACGGTCCGCGTCTCCCCCGGGAAATCGGTGCCCCACACGCCTTCGAGCAGGGCGTCGCGGGTGAGGACCACGCCCGCGTCCCGGGCGAGGGCCGCGAGCAGGTCGAATTCCCGGGCGCGCAGCTCGAGCCGGCGGGCCCCGACGGTCGCCTCGCGCCGGCGAGGATCGATCCGCAGCTCGCCGACCTCGATCGGCCGGCCGCCCCGGCCGGTGGCCTCGGTTCGCCGGAAGATCGCCTTGATCCGGGCGACCAGGGCCCGCGGGTTGAACGGCTTGGCAACGTAATCGTCGGCACCCAGCTCGAGGCCGACGATCGAGTCGACGACATCGTCCCGGGCGGTCAGCATCACGATCGGCACATCGCCCCGGCGGCGCAGCTCGCGGCAGACCTCGAAGCCGTCGACCTTGGGCAGCATCAGGTCGAGGATCACCAGGTCCGGATCGTGGCGGGCGTGCAGGGCCAGGCCCTCCTCACCGTCCGCGGCGGCGATCACCGCCCAGCCCTCCTTTTCCAGGTACAGCCGGAGCAGCTCGACGATGTTGCGCTCGTCGTCGACAACCAGGATCGTCTTCATCGTGGGCTCAGCCGGGCGTCCATCTCCCGGCGAGGATACCCGCGCTCATGGGGCCCGGTGCCCGGCCGTGTAAGCGGCGTGTAAGACGTGCGGGGCGGACACCGGGCGCGGGAGCGGACCGGACGCCCCGATGCGATGCCGTAGGATCGGGCCATGTTCGCCACCCTGCACGGAGCCTATCCCCACCGGGCCGTGGATGCGGGTGATCCCGAGCTCGTCGAGCGCGTGGTCCTCGAGGTCCTCGAGGCGCAGGTCGCCGCCGGCCTGACCCTCCTGACCGACGGCGGGGTGCGCGGCCTGGACCTGGTGGCCGGGACGGTCGAGGGAATCGCCGGGATCGAGCTCGAGCCCGGCAGCCGACCGCGGGTGCTCAGCCTGCCAGCCTGGGAGCGACCCGGCCTGGTGCCCGGCTGGCGCCTGACGGCCGAGCTGACCGACCTGCCGGTCAAGGCCCGCCTGGTCGGGCCGTACACCCTGGCCCGGCGCGTCGAGCCGGCGGGCTTCGATCGGCGGGAGCTCGTCCGGGCGTTGGCCGCCGCGCTCAATGCCGAGCTCGCCGCGCTGGCCGATGCGGGCTGCCCGTTCGTCCAGGTGGAGGAGGATGACGCGATCGAGATCGGCGTGGACGAGGCCGAGCGGACGCTCTTCCGGGAGGCCCACGAGCAGCTCCTCGACGGCCTGCCCAATGCCGGCTCGGGCTTCCATCGGAGCCTGGCGATCAGCGGCGGCAATGCCGACCTGGCCGGACCCGAGACGTTCTTCACCGCCCGCTACGAGAGCTACCTCTTCGACCTGATCGATGGGCCCGACAACTGGCGCCTGATCACCCGGGCGCCACGTGAGCGGGGCATCGTCTGCGGCGCCGTCGATGCGCACGATCCGCGGATCGACGACAAGGAGCTGGTCATCTGGGCGGCCTCGTACGCGGCCAGCGGCGGCCGAGGCTACGAGCGGGTCGGGGTCGCCCCGGCCGCCAGCCTGGCCGGCCTCGACCCGGCCGTCGCCCGGCGCAAGATCGAGGTCCTCGGCGCGTCGACCCGGATCGTCGAAGCGCGCGACGAGACGCCGATCCAGAGCCAGATCGACCCGCGGGCCGTCGACAGCCGGAGCGCTGCCGTGGGCCGCTGGACGCCGCCCTCGGAGCTGCCGCCGCGGCGCCCGCGGTGAGACGCCCGGATCCCGCCCAGCTGGCCCGGCTGGGGACGGTCCTGATCGTGATCCTGGCCGGGCTGATCTCGATCCGGCTGTTCCTGGCGGTCGACGCAGCGAGCCATTCGAGCAGCGACACGCTCCTCGGCTTCGTGCCCAACGACCTTGTCCTGTGGGCCATCGCCCTGGCCGGAATCTGGCTCATGCGCCGGGCGGCGAGCTGACCCGGCGAGCAGGTTGCCAGCCGATCGCCGCGGTGCCAGCATTGGCGGGCGATCTCTGGGTATTCGCAGCTTCAAGACGCCGAACGGCCGAGTGGAGGGCATGCCAGGTGACTGAGCAGGTGAGCCTTACAGTCAATGGAGTGGCCCACGAGATATCGGTCGAGCCACGCCAGCTCCTCGTCCACGCGCTGCGCGAGGACCTCGGCCTGACCGGCACCCATGTCGGCTGCGACACCAGCCAGTGCGGGGCGTGCACGGTCCAGCTCAACGGGGCCGCGGTGAAGTCGTGCACCGTGCTGGCCGTCCAGGCCGACGGCGGGACGATCCGGACGATCGAAGGGATGGCCCCCGACGTCGGTCTGCACGCGCTCCAGAACGCGTTCTGGGAGAAGCACGGCCTGCAGTGCGGGTTCTGCACCCCGGGCATGATCATGGCCGCGGCCGACCTCCTCGCCGGCAACCCCGATCCCACCGACGACGAGATCCGCCACGGGATTGAAGGCAACCTGTGTCGCTGTACCGGGTACCAGAACATCGTTGCCGCCATTCGCGAGGCCGCCACCACCATCCGCGCCGGGGCCGCCGCTCCGGCCGGCGTGCACGACTGACAGGGAGGCCACGATGACCACCGACCTCGTCGGCTCCTCGGTCAAGCGCGTCGAAGATCCGCGCTTCATCACCGGCAAGGGCCGCTATCTCGACGACATCAAGCTCGCCGGGATGACCTACATGAGCATCCTGCGCAGCCCGTATGCCCACGCCAACATCCGCTCGATCGACACCTCGGCGGCCAGGGCCATGCCCGGCGTGGTGCTGGTCCTGACCGGCGCGGACATTCCCTACAACCCGTTGCCGATGGCCTGGCCGGCCGGCGGCGTGGCCGGCATCCAGAACAACATCAATACCCCCCGGGTGCTGGCGACCGATAGCGTCAAGTGGACCGGCGAAGGCGTGGCCGCGGTGATTGCCGAGACGGCCGCCCAGGCCGTGGATGCGCTCGAGGCGATCGTCGTCGAGTGGGAGCCGCTGCCGGTCGTCGTCGACGCCGAGAAGGCCACCCAACCGGGCGCCCCGCAGCTCCACGAGAACGCGCCAAACAACGTCGTCTTCAACTGGACGGTCGGCGACAAGGCCGGCACCGACGCGGCGGTCGACGCGGCCGAGGTCGTGGTCCGCCAGCGGGTCGTCAACCAGCGCCTGATCCCCAACCCGATGGAGGTCCGGGGCGACATCGGCGTCTTCAACCCGGGCACCGACGAGTACACGATCTGGATGTCGAGCCAGACGCCGCACATCCAGCGCCTGCTCCTGGCGGCCTTCGTGATGGGCATCCCCGAGCACAAGATCCGCTGCATCAGCCCCGATGTCGGCGGCGCCTTCGGCTCGAAGATCTTCTGCTACGCCGACATGGCCCTCTGCCTGTTCGCCTCCAAGGCCCTCGACGGGCGGCCCGTCAAGTGGGTCGAGACGCGCCGCGAGAACTACCAGAGCACGATCCACGGCCGCGACCACATCACCTACCTGGAGATCGCCGGCACGCGCGCGGGCGCGATCACCGGTTTGCGGGTCAAGACCTACGCCAACCTGGGGGGCCGCCTGTCGACGATTGGACCGGGCATTCCCACGACGCTCTACGGCCGGGTCCTGTCCGGCTGTTACAAGATCCCCAACGTCTACTGCGAAGTGACCGGGGTCTACACCAATACCACCTTCGTCGACGCCTACCGGGGCGCCGGCCGGCCGGAAGCCACCTACGTGGTCGAGCGGGCGATGGACCTCTTCGCCGACGAGATCGGGATGGACTCCGCCGAGCTCCGCCGGCGCAACTTCATCGCCCCGGACAAGTTCCCTTACGACAATCCGTCGGGCCTCGGCACGGCGTCCAACGGCGAGAAGATCTACATCGACTCGGGCAACTACGAGCCGGCCATGGACATGGCCCTCAAGACCGTGGGCTACGACGGACTGGCCAAGGCCAAGGCCGAAGCCCGGGCGCGGGGCAAGTACCTGGGCCTGGGCCTGTCGACCTACATCGAGGTCTGCGGCGTCGCTCCCTCGAAGTGGATCGGCGCGGTCGGCGAAGGCTGGGGCGCGGCCATGTGGGAGTCGGCCAACCTCAAGATTCACCTGACCGGCAAGGTCGTCCTGACGATGGGCACCCAACCCCAGGGCCAGGGCCACGAGACGACCTACGCCCAGATCATCGCCTCGGAGCTGGGCCTGACGATGGACGACATCGTCGTCCAGCATTCGGACACCCAGGGCACGCCGTTCGGCTACGGCTCGTACGGCAGCCGGACGTCGTCGGTCGGCGGCACGGCCGCGGTCAAGGCGGCGGGCAAGATCCGCGAGAAGGCCCGCCAGTACGCGGCCCACATGCTGGAGGCATCCGTCGACGACATCGAGGTCGTGGGCGCCGAATACCGGGTCAAGGGCTCACCCGAGAAGAAGAAGACGCTCCAGGAGATCGCCTTCGCCCTCGACCTCGGCTTCAGCTTGCCGGCCGGGATGGAGCCCTACCTCGACGAGACCGTCTATCACGACACCCCGAACTGCACCTGGCCGTTCGGGACCCATATCGCCGTGGTCGAGATCGACGAGGAGACCGGCAAGGTCGACCTCGTCCGCTATGTCGCCGTGGACGACGTGGGCAAGAAGATCAACCCGATGATCGTCGACGGCCAGCTTCATGGCGGGATCGCCCAGGGTGTCGGTCAGGCCCTCTGGGAGGGTGCCGTATACGACGACGACGGGCAGCTGCTGTCGGGCTCGATGCTCGATTACGCCGTCCCCCGGGCGTCGTGGTTCCCCAACTTCGAGCTGGGCGAGACGGTCACCCCCTCGCCGGTCAACCCGCTCGGAGTCAAGGGTGTCGGCGAGGCCGGCGCGATCGCCAGCACCGCGGCCGTGGCAAACGCCGTCATGGACGCCCTGAGCCCGTTCGGGATCCGCCACATCGACATGCCCTTCACTGCGCCCAAGGTCTGGCGTGCCATGCACGACAAGGAGGCCCGCTCGTGATCCCGGCTGCCTTCGACTATGCCCGACCGGCGAGCCTCGACGAGGCGCTGACCCTACTCGCCCAGGGCGCCGGCTCGGCCAAGGTCCTGGCCGGCGGCCAGAGCCTCCTGCCGCTGATGCGCCTGCGCCTGGCCAGTCCCGCCAAGCTGATCGACATCGGCCGGATCGCCGAGCTCCGGGCGATCCGCGACCTGGGCAATGGGGCGACCGCGATCGGGGCCCTGGCGACCTACCGCGAGGTCCTCGATTCGGAGCTGGTGGCTCGCAACCATCCGATCCTGGCCAGCGCGATCCCCGGGATCGGCGATGTCCAGGTCCGCAACCGGGGCACCCTCGGCGGTGCGATCGCCCATGCCGATCCCGCCTCGGACATGCCCGCGCTCCTGCTCGCCCTGGACGCCTCGATCGCGATCCGGTCGGGCAGCGGCGAACGAGTCGTGGGCATCGACGGTTTCTTCCAGGGCGCCTTTGCCACGGACCTCGCGGAGGACGAGATCCTGACCGAGATCCGGCTGCCGGCCCCGCCGCC
>DATGGC010000140.1:0-4005 GCA_035308745.1 Candidatus Limnocylindrales bacterium
CTGGTCGTTCCCCATCCCGAGGCGGCCCAGCGCCTGTTCGTCCTGGCCCCGCTGGCCGATTTGGCGGCCGGGCTGGTCCCGCCGGGCTGGCACGAGAGCGTCTCGACGGCCCGCCGCCGGCGCGAGATTGCCGAAGGTGAAGCCGCAGTCCGGCCGATCGCCGCGTGGGATCCGGCCTCGGGTAGCTGGGGGGCGCTCGGCTAGCGACGAACGCTCGACCTCCAGGCGGACGCCGACCTAAAGTCGCACGCTCGGCGGCCGTGAGCGGTCGAACATCTGGACCGTGTCGACGAACCGGACATGGGCCTCGCGGAACGACATCACCAGCGAGTGGGTCCGGGCGCCGCCGCCGAAGAAGCGGACCCCGTCCAGCAGATCGCCGCCGGTCACCCCGGTCGCGGCGAAGACGAGGTTGTCGCCCGAGGCCAGGTCGGCCGTGAAGTAGACCCGGCTCTCGTCGTCGTCGTTGCCCATCGCCCGGGCGCGGACCCGTTCCTCGTCGTTGCGGAACCGGAAGCGAGCCTGGATCTCGCCGCCCAGGCAGCGCAGGGCGGCGGCGGTGATCACGCCCTCGGGCGCCCCGCCGATGCCCATCACGGCATGCACGCCGGTGCCCGAGACGGCGGTGCTGATCGCCGCCGACAGGTCGCCGTCGCTGATCAGCTTGATCCGGGCGCCGGCCGCCCGGACCTCGGCGATCAGATCCTCGTGGCGGGGCCGCTCGAGGATCACGATCGTGATGTCCGCCACCCGCCGGCCGAGCGCCTCGGCGATCAGGTGGCAGTTCTCGGTGGGACTCTTGCGGATGTCGACTTTGCCGGCGACCACGGGACCCACGCACAGCTTCTCGAGGTAGGTGTCGGGGGCGTGGAGCAGGCCGCCCTCTTCGGCGGCGGCCAGGACCGTGATGGCATTGGCCTGGCCGTGGGCGACGAGGTTCGTACCCTCGAGCGGATCGACCGCGATGTCGACCGCGGTCGCCGCCTCGCGGGCCGCGACGCCCTTGCGGCCGACCTCCTCGCCGATGTACAGCATCGGCGCCTCGTCCCGCTCGCCCTCGCCGATCACGATCGTGCCGGCCATGTCGATCTCGTCCATCGTCCGGCGCATTGCCTCGACCGCCGCCCGGTCGGCGCCGTCTTTCTCGCCTCGGCCCATGAACCGGGCCGCGGCGATCGCGGCGGCCTCCGTGACCCGGACCATCTCCAGCGCCAGCAGTGGTTCCATGGCTCGATCCCCTAGTGGCGGAAGTGGCGGCGGCCGGTGAAGACCATCGCCAGGTGATGGCGGTCGGCGATCTCGATCGCCATCTCGTCGCGGATCGAGCCGCCGGGCTGGATGATCGCGCTCACCCCGGAGCTGGCGGCCAGGGCGATCCCGTCCGGGAACGGGAAGTAGGCGTCGCTGGCCATCACCGACATCCGGGCCCGGTCGCCGGCGCGGCGCAGGGCGACCTCGACCGAGACCTGCCGGCTGGCCTGGGCGGCGCCGATCCCGACCGTCGCGGCGTTGCGCGCCAGGACGATCGCGTTCGAGCGGACGTGGCGGACGGTGCGCCAGGCGAAGAGCAGGTCGGTCAGCTCCTCGAGCGTCGGCCGGCGGCGGGTCACGACCTGCAGCTGGCGCTTGTCGAGCTCGAGCGAGTCCTGGCTTTCGACCAGCAGGCCGCCGCCTACGCGCTTGAAGTCGAGGTTGGCGATGCCGTAGTCACGGAGGCCCTCCGACGGGTCGGGTGGCACGGCCAGCAGCTCCAGGCCGGTCTTCTGGCGAAGGATTCCCAGGGCCGATTCGGAGAAGCCCGGGGCGATCACCGCTTCGTACGAGTTCGCGGCGATCTCGCGGGCCGTGGCGCCGTCGAGCTCGCGATTGACCCCGACGATCCCGCCGAAGGCCGCCACGGGATCGGTCTCGAGGGCATGCCGGTAGGCCTCGACCAGCTCGTCGTGGGAAGCCATCCCGACCGGATCGGTGTGCTTGACGATCGCCACGGTCGGTGCGGTGAAGTCCTTGGCGATCCGGTAGGCGGCATCGAGGTCGAGCAGGTTGTTGAAGCTCGGCTGGCCACCCTGCAGCTGGCGCGCGTCGGCCACCGAACCGCTGCGATGGGTCGTTTCCCGGTAGAACGCCGCGCGCTGGTGGGGGTTCTCGCCGTAGCGCAGGTCCTCCACCTTCTCGAGGACCATCGCCAGGCGGGTCGGGAACTGGGTGCCCGAGACCTGGTCGATGTAGGCGGCGATCTCGGCGTGGTAGGCGGCCACGATCCCGAACGCCTCGGCGGCCAGCTGCTGGCGCAGCTCGCCCGACAGCGAGCCGAGCTCGCGCAGCTCGCGCGCGACCCGGCCGTAGTGGCTCGGGTTGGCGATCGCGGCGACGGCCGCGTAATTGCGGGCAGCTGCGCCGAGGAGGGCCACCCCGCCCACGTCGATCAGCTCGATCACTTCCGAGAGGGCCACCTGGCGGGCCCCGACCTGGGGCGCGAAGGGCTTGATGTTGACGACCACGATGTCGATCGCGCCGATGCCCTGGGCGGCCAGCTCCTCGAGCTGGGCGGGATCGTCGCGGCGGGCCAGGATGCCGGCATAGACCGCTGGGTGGAAGGTCTTGACCTGGCCGCCGACGAGCGGGGGGACGTTGGTCAGCTCGGAGACCGAGCCGACCTCGATGCCGTCCTCGGCCAGGTGCTCGCGGGTGCCGTCGGTGGCGAAGATCTCGACGTCGAGCGCCTGGAGCTCTCGCGCGAAGGTGCTGATCCCATCGCGACTCGCCACCGAGAGCAGGGCTCGCACCCGGGCTTCCTCCCTCACAGCGTTCGCGGCTCACGCGGGCTGCCCGATTCGCGACCATCCAGGCACGAGCGGGCGCGGCCGGGGTCGTCAGTCGGCGGGCGGCGCCGCACCTGCGGCCGAGTATAGCGTCCCGGCGTGGCATACTCGGAACCCTGCCCGACCGGTTGGCCCGGTCGGCTCGCCGCCGTCCGACACGGAGATTCGACCCGGTGACACGGTTCCCCTGGGAATACCTGTTCCAGCCCTTCAGCGCCTCCAACTTCCACGACCTGTTCTACCCCATCGCCCTGGGGGCCCTGGTCCTGCTGGTCGCGCTGTGCGTGCTGTATTTCGTCCGGACCCGCCAGCTCCACCACCATCCGCCGTTCCTGGACCTGTACGAGTGGCTGCTGTGGACCGGGATCATCTCGTTCGGGCTGCTGCTGATCTTCGCCGTCTTCGTCTGGGACTTCATCTTCGTCCTGGTCACCGTGATCACCGCGGTCGCGGTGTTCATCTGGATCCGCTTCGTGCGCTTCCCGCCGCTGCTCGCGATCTACGAGCAGAAGCTGGCCCGCCAGCGCTACCTCAGCCGCCAGAAATACGCCCACCCCGAGGCGACGATCCGGTCCAAGACTTCGCGACCCGCGCGCGTCGCGCGGCCGGCGCCGACCAAGCGGACTCGCAAGCGCCGCTAGCGATCGTGGAGATCCGCCGCTTCGGGATCGGCCAGCGCCGGCCGGACGGCCCGCCGGGCACTCACAACGTCCAGGGCGCCCTGATCGATTCCGGGCCGCACGGCGTCGTTGCCGAGCTGGCCCTCGCCCGGCACGCGTCGATCGAGCTTCACACCAACCCGAACACGGCGTGGTTCGTCGTGATCGAAGGCGGCGGGCTCGTGACGGTTGGCTCGGAGCGTTCGCGGGTCTTTGCCGGCGAGGCGGTCCTGTGGCCGGCGGGGGTGCCCCACGGGGCCTCCACCGAGCTGACCGAGATGCGCGCGATCGTCGTCGAGTTCCCGCCCATGGAGCTTGCCCTTGGGCCGGGAGCCGCGATCGTGGACGTGCCGGTCGTGGGCGCGGGTTCGGCGGCTGGCTCGGTGGCTGGTTCGCGCTCCGTGGAGCCGGCTGATGGCCGGCTCGTGGACGAGCGGCCGGCGCCCTACGACCCGCGGCACGGCGAGCCCCGCTAGGGCTGCGTTCCGAGGTGGCTCGGGCGTACCACCAGGATGTGTGCTGGG
>DATGGC010000141.1:0-1540 GCA_035308745.1 Candidatus Limnocylindrales bacterium
CTCGCATTTCGGGGCGAGCCTAGCGAGTGCGTTAGGTGGTTGCAAGATCAAATCGGCCCGGCGTGGCTCGATCGCAGTAGGTCGCGGGCTACCTTCCGCCAGAGCCTCACGGATCGCGTTCGGTGGGTCCACTCTCCCGGACGTGATCCGGGGGCTCCTGCGCTGGCTCGCGCCGCCCTGAGCTGTCGCCGGATCCGGCCTACCCTTGCCGAGTGTCCCGGCCAGCCGGATCGACGATGCCCTGGGCCCGTAACCGGATTCGCGCTACTGGTCCTTGGAGTCGCCGAAGATCGTGTAGTGCCAGTCCTTCTCGGGCTCGCCGGTCAGCTCGATCATCACGTGCTTGACCTGGGTGTATTCCTCGAATGAGTAGCTCGACATGTCCTTGCCGAAGCCCGACTGCTTGAAGCCCCCGTGGGGCATCTCGCTGGTCACCATCAGGTGGTCGTTGACCTGGACGTGGCCAAAGTTGAGGAGGCGGGCCGCGTCCATCGCCCGGAAGACGTCGCGGGTCCAGATCGAGGCCGCCAGGCCGTACTTGGTGTCGTTGGCGAGCTCGATCGCCTCGGCATCCGTGTCGAAGGGCAGCACGACCAGGACCGGACCGAAGACCTCCTGTTGGACGATCTCGCTGTCCTGGGCCGCGTCGGCGATCAGCGTCGGGGCGTAGAAGGCGCCATTCGGGAAGCCGGCCACGGATGGCCGGACGCCACCGGTCACGACGGCCGCCCCGGCCGCCTTCGCCCGCTGGACGAAGCCGTCGACCCGATCCACCTGGGCACGGCTGATCAGGGTTCCCAGGTCGGTCGATGGATCAAAGGGATCGCCGACCCGGACGGTCTCGAAGAGCTCCTTGGTCCGGGCCAGGAATGGTCCGTACAGGCTGCGATGGACATACGCACGCGTCGCGGCGGTGCAGTCCTGGCCGCCGTTCGTCAGCGCGCCGGCGGTCGCGCCGCGGGCCGCCGCCTCGAGGTCGGCGTCGGCCGAGACGATGAACGGGGCCTTGCCGCCCAGCTCGAGGTGGACCCGCTTGACGTTGCCACTGGCAAGCGCCTGGATCTTCTTGCCGGTCTCGGAATCGCCGGTAAGGCTGATCAGGTCGACGTCAGGATGGGCCGCGATCGCGGCGCCCACGATGTCGCCCCGGCCGGTGACCACGTTGAGCACGCCGTCGGGCAGGCCGGCTTCCTTGCCCAGCTCGGCCAGCCGGATCGTGGTCAGCGGCGTGGCCGAAGCGGGCTTGAGGACGACCGAGTTGCCCGCGGCCAGGGCTGGGCCGATCTTCCAGATTGCCATCCACATCGGGTAGTTCCAGGGGGCGACCTGGCCGCACACGCCGATTGGCTCGCGCCGGATCATGCTCGTATGCGAGCCGCTGTACTCGGCCGCAGCCTTGCCCTCGAGATGGCGGATCTGGGTCGCGAAGAAGCGCAGGTTGTCCGAGGCGAAGGCGAAATCCGATTCGCGGCGCAGCTTGTAGGCCGTTCCGGTCTGGAGCGTCTCGAGGCGGGCCAGCTCGTCGGCGTGCTCGTCGAGC
>DATGGC010000142.1:0-3656 GCA_035308745.1 Candidatus Limnocylindrales bacterium
TGGGGCTCTCGCCGTCAGCCATGAGGATCCTCCAGTCGACGCCAGCGCTGGCCGTCGCGCGTGTCCTCGACGACGATCCCATCCCGGGCTAGCTCATCGCGAAGTCGGTCCGATGCCGCCCAGTCCCGCGCGGTGCGGGCGGCGGAGCGTGCCTCGAGGAGCGCCTCCTGGTCGGGCGTGAGGGCCTCGTCGGCGAGGTCCGGCCCGATCCCGAGAACGCGGTCGAGGTCGTGCAGGAAGGATGTCACGATTCCGGCGTCTGCGGTCGCCAGGGCCCGGGCGTCGATCCGGCGGTTGATCTCGCGCACGAAATCGAACAGGACAGCCAGCGCCGGCGCGACATTCAGATCGTCGTCGAGCGCCCGCTCGAAGCCCGCCCGGGTCGTGGCCAGCAGCTCGGCCAGGGTCGCATCGGCAGGCCCTTCCTGGCGATAGCCGGCCAGGGCGGCGAGTAGCGCATCAAGCCGGTCGAGGGCCGAGCCGGCCGCGTCGAGCGAGGCGTCGGTGTAGTTGAGTGCCGCCCGATAGTGGACCGCGATCAGCACGTAGCGCAGGGCGCGGGCTGAGACGCCCCGCTCGAGGAGCTCGCCGACCCGCTCGATGTTGCCGGTCGACTTGGCCATCTTGGCGCCGGCCATCTGGAGGTGGGCGCAGTGCAGCCAGGTCTGGACGAAGGGCTGGCCGGTGGCCGCCTCGCTCTGGGCCAGCTCGTCCTCGTGGTGGGGGAAGATCAGGTCGACCGCGCCGGTGTGGATGTCGAACGACGGGCCGAGGTGCTTCATGCTCATGGCCGAGCACTCGATGTGCCAGCCTGGGCGGCCCGCGCCGATCGCCGGAGCGAAGCTGGGCTCGCCCGGCTTGGGGCCCTTCCACAGGGCGAAGTCGCGAACATCGTCCTTGGCATACTCGTCGGCCTCGACCCGCTCGCCCACGCGGAGCTGGTCGGGATCGAGCCGAGCCAGGCGGCCGTAGGCCGGCCACGAGGCGATCCGGAAGAAGATCGAGCCGTCGTCGGTTCGGTACGCATGGCCGCCGGCGAGCAGCTGCTCGATCAGGCCGCTGATCTCGGGAATGTGCTCGGTCGCCCGGGGCAGGACATCCGGTGGCGACATCCGGAGGGCGGCCGCATCGAGCAGGAAGCGATCGGTCCAGCGCTGGGCGAGCTCGCCGATCGTGATTCCCTGGGCCGCGGCGCCGCGGATGATCTTGTCGTCGATATCGGTGATGTTCATGACCCAGGTCACCCGCAGGCCGCGGTAGCGCAGGTAGCGGACGAGAAGGTCGGCGAACAGGAACGAGCGGAAGTTGCCGATGTGGGCCGGCCCATAGACCGTCGGTCCGCACGAGTACATCCGGACGTGGCCCGGCTCGAGGGGCACCAGCTCACGCTGCTGGCCGCTGAGCGTGTCGAGGAGGCGGATGGTCATCGTCCGCCCGCCACGACGGCGATGGCCGAGGCGCTGATCCCGCGGCCGCCGCCCTCCCAGCCCTCGAGGTTGCCGGTCGACGCCTTGACATTGACCCGTTCGAGCTCCAGGCCGAGCAGGCCGGCGATCACCGCCCGCATCTCATCCAGCCGCGGGCCGAGCCTGGGCCGGGCGGCAACGATCGTCAGGTCGAGCGAGACCGGCCGATCCCCCGCCGCGCGCAGGCGCTCGAGGACGGCCCGCAGCAGCTCGCTGCTGGCAATGCCGGCCGGGGTTGCCGGTCCCGCCGGGAACTGCCGGCCGAGGTCGCCCAGGCCGGCCGCCCCGAGCAGCGCATCGGCGATCGCGTGCAGGGCGACGTCCCCGTCCGAATGGCCGTACAGCCGGGGAGCCCCCGCGATCGTGATCCCGCCGAGGGCCAGCGGCTCGCCCGGGCCGAACGGGTGCCCGTCGCTGCCGAAGCCGGCGCGCACGGAACTCGCGTCGAAGGCCACGGGCCCGAGCAGCTCCGCCCCGGCCCGTTCGAGGTCCCCGGGCACTGTCACCTTGAGATTCATCGGATCGCCGGGCACCGCATGGACGGGGATGGTACAGGCCTCGAGCAGCGCAGCCTCGTCGGTGAAGGTCGGCGCGCCGTTCGGTGGGAACGCCGTGTAGGCCCGCTCGAGGAGGTCGCGCCGGATCCCCTGCGGCGTCTGGGCGGTGCCCAGCGTCGCCCGGTCGAGCGTCCCGACGACGCGTCCGGCGTCGATCCGCTTGACGGTCTCGGAGATGGCCAGGACCGGGATCGCGGCCCCGAACTCGGCCGTCGCGGCGGCGACCGAGGCGACCAGGCCGGGCGTGACCATCGGCCGAGCACCGTCCTGGACCAGGATCAGCCGCTCCGGGCCGTCGGCCCCAGGCTCCGCGGCCAGCCGGGCAACCCCGGCCGCGACCGACGCCTGGCGCTGCTCGCCGCCGGCGATCACGTCCACCACCGTGGCCGGCAGCCAGGCCGCGCCGCGGATCGCGTCGAGGCGCTCGGCGGCGGTGACGACCACGATCCGGGCAATCTCGGGTGCGGCAGCCAGCCGCTCGAGCGTCCAAGCCAGGAGCGGCCGGCCGCCGATCGGCGCCGCGAGCTTGTCGTGCCCGGCCATTCGCCGGCTCGCTCCGGCGGCCACGACCACGGCGTCAACCGAGCCGCGTCCAGCGGCGCTGGTCACTCCGTCCGCGGCTGGGCGAAGATCATCCGCCCGGCGACCGTCTGGAGCACCCGGGTGACGGACACCTCGAGCTCGCGATCGATGAACCGGGCGCCGCCCTCGACCACGATCATCGTGCCGTCGTCGAGGAAGCCGACCCCCTGGCCCGCCTCCTTGCCGTCCTGGATCACCTTGACCCGGAGCTCCTCGCCGGGCAGGACGGCGGGCTTCACGGCGTTGGCCAGCGAGTTGATGTTGAGGACCCGCAGCCCCTGCAGCTCGGCCACCCGGTTGAGGTTGAAGTCGTTGGTCAGGATCGCCCCCGAATAGCGCTTGGCCAGGGCCACCAGCTTGGCGTCGACCTCGGTCACGTCGCGGACCTCGTCCTCGACGATCTCGACCGGCGTCGGCGAATCCTTCTGCATCTTGGCCAGGATCTCGAGGCCCCGCCGGCCGCGATTGCGGCGCAGGGTGTCGGAGCTGTCGGCGATGTGCTGGAGCTCTTCCAGGACGAAGCGCGGGATCACCAGCGTGCCGTAGATGAAGCCCGACTCCACGATCTCGGCGATCCGGCCGTCGATGATCGCGCTGGTGTCGACGATGATGTGCGGGTCACCCTTGCGGGCCGTGCCCTCCTCGGCCGGCTCCTGGCGCCGGAAGATGCCGATCGCCTCGGCGGCCACGATCAGGTCCTGGCGCTTGGCGACGGTCAGGCCGACCATCCCCAGGCCGAAGCCAATCGAGGTCGCGAGCGGCAGCCAGCGGCCCAGCGGATCGGGGAAGTTCGAGAGCGGCGCCCCGAGGAGGAGGCCCATCAGCAGGCCGATGATCAGGCCGCCGACGGCGGTCACGAACTCGGCGGTGGACAGGGCCTGGACGCTGCGCACGATCCAGGTCGCAGGCACGATCGTCAGGTAGGGCAGGATCGCGAAGCCGACGATCAGCCAGGCGACGGTCCAGCCGGCGAGGATCAGGCCGTAGGACGACCCAGTCTCCTGGAACAGTCCGCTCGCGGTGGCGAGGCCGAGCCCGATGAACGCCCCGA
>DATGGC010000143.1:0-16708 GCA_035308745.1 Candidatus Limnocylindrales bacterium
CCGGCGCTGAACCGCCGATCCTGATCGAAGAGCCGGACACCGAGGGCCGCCTCTCCGGGGCGCTCGCGAAACACGGGGAGGGCCCGATCGCGCTCTACCTGCGCGTCACAGACCTGAGCGCACTGCCCGGGACGCTCTCCATCCGCGCGGGCAGCGGGCCGCTCGGCCCGGCGCGGCTGGTCCTCAACGGCCCGCCGTGGGGTCCCTTCCTGATCCTGATCGGGCCAGCGGGTCCGGCGACGGGCAATGCCGACCGGGTACCATCGCAGCCATGATCGAAACCGACGTCGCCCTGCGTCCCGCGACCGTGGCCGACTCGCCCCGAATCGCGGCGCTCTTCACCGACGAAGGCTACCCGGCAGGCGCGAGCGCGATCGAGGCCAGGCTGGCCCGCTTCGACAGCGACGACTCAACCGTGATCGTGGCCGACCATGACGGCGAGATTCTGGGCTTCATCGCCCTCCACGTCGTGCCGCGCTTCGAGCACGACGACTCGTTCGTCCGGATCGTCGCCCTGGTGGTCGACTCGGCCGTCCGCGACCGGGGCATCGGCCGGGTGCTGATGGCCGAGGCCGAGCGCATCGGGCGAGCCCGGGAGGCGGCCTTCGTCGAGATCACGGCCGGCCATCACCGGCCCGGCGCCCGCCACCTGTACGACTCGCTGGGCTATGACCCGAACCTGACCGCCTACCTGAGGAAGCGGCTCTAGGCCGGCCCGGAGCCGACCGCTCAGCCGACCGCCCGCCCGGCCGCACGACGATCGACAACCCGACGGACGCCATGACGACGCCCGATCCCGGTGCCTTTCCCCATCTCCGCCTGCGGAGCGCCTCGCCGACACTGATCGGCCTGCCCTGGGAGCTGCCCCTCGGCTCGTGGACGGCCGGCCGGGCCGACCTGCGCGAGCTGCCGATCGGGCCTTCCCGCCACCTCGTCCGCTTCGTGCAGGACGATGACCGCCTGATCGCGCTCAAGGAGGAGCCGGTCGAGATCGCCCGGCGCGAGTACGAGGTCCTCCGCCGGCTCGAGGTCCTGCAGCTACCGGCGGTCCTGCCCCTCGGCCTGGCGGAGCTGCCGGGCGGCGACAACGCGATCCTGGTCACCGAGTTCCTGGCCCATTCGCTCCAGTACCGGCGCCTGCTGATGCGCCTGCCGCCGGGACCCTCGGGGGGCCGCGAGCGGCTCCTCGACGCGATGGCCTCGCTCCTGGTCGACCTCCACCGGGGCGGCGTGTACTGGGGGGACTGCTCGCTGGCCAACACCCTGTTCCGGCGCGACGGCGACCTGATCCAGGCCTACCTCGTCGACGCCGAGACGAGCGAGACCCATGACGAGCTGTCCGACGGGCAGCGCGAGTACGACCTCGAGGTCCTCGTCGAGAATGTTGCCTTCGGGCTGGCCGACCTCGCCGCCTTCGCGCGCCGGGACGACCCAACCGGCCAGGACTACGACGACGCCATCCGCGAGGCCGAAAGCGTCCAGAGCCGCTACCGCCAGCTGTGGGACGAGCTGCATGCCGAGGTCGAGCTGGCCCCCGGCGATCGGTACGCCGTCGAGGCCCGGATCCGGCGGCTGAACGACCTGGGCTTCGCAATCGATGAGATCGAGCTCGAGCCGGGGCGCGGCGGCCGGCTCCGGTTCCGGGTGGCCGTTACCACCCGCCGCTTCCATGCCCGCGAGCTCGAGCGGCGAACGGGACTGGTGGCCCTCGAGGGCCAGGCCCGGATCCTGATGAACGACCTGCGCCAGTACCGGAGCTGGCTCGAGTGGTACGAAGTCCGGCCAATCGATCGGGCCGAAGGCGCCCGGCGCTGGCTGACCGAGGTCTTCCGGCCGACCACGGCCCGCCTCGCTTCGGTGGTCGGGCCCGACCGCGACATCATCCAGTCGTATTGCGATGTCCTCGAGCACAAGTGGCTGCTCTCCGAGCAGGCCGGCCGGGACATCGGGCTCGAGACCGCGCTGCGCTCGTACCTCGAGATCGGCGCGCCGGCCCCCGAGATCGGCCCGGACCTGGCGACGGAGCTGGCAGCCGAGGCACCGAGCGACCTGCTCTAGGCCGGTTCCCCACCGCCCATGCGAAACTACGGCCCATGACCATGATCGACTCCAGCCGGCCCGCATCGAAGGCCGGCCCATCCGGTGGGCCCGCGGTTCGGGTCCAGGACGTCCGCAAGCGCTACGGCGCCGTCCAGGCGGTCGACGGGGTCACGTTCGATGTCCAGCCGGGCGAAGTCTTCGGGCTGCTCGGCCCCAACGGCGCCGGCAAGACGACAACCGTCGAGATGCTCGAGGGCCTGCGCGCACCGGACTCGGGCCAGCTCGAGGTCCTGGGCATCGACGTGGCCCGCAATCCGGACGACCTCAAGCAGCGGGTCGGGGTCACCCTCCAGACCGCCGAGCTGTACCCGAAGCTCACGGTCATCGAGGTCCTGGACCTCTTCCGCAGCTTCTACAAGCGTTCGCTGCCCACCAACCAGCTGATCGAGTTCCTGGATCTCGGCGAGCGGCGCACGGCCCAGACCCGGCAGCTCTCGGGCGGCCAGCGCCAGCGCCTGGCTGTGGCCCTGGCCCTGGTCAACGATCCCGAGGTGATCTTCCTCGACGAGCCAACGACCGGCCTTGATCCCGCCGCCCGGCGCTCGCTCTGGGACCTGGTCCAGAAGCTCCAGGGCCAGGGCAAGACCATCCTGCTGACGACCCACTACATGGAAGAAGCCGAGGTGCTGTGCGACCGGCTGGCGATCATGGACCACGGCAAGATCCTGGCGATGGGCACGGTCAACCAGCTGGTCGCCAACCGGTTCAAGGATCGCTCCGTCCGGTTTGACGAGATCCCGGCCCTGACCGACGAGCAGCTGACCGCGCTGCCTGGCGTCGAGTCGATCAAGCACGATGACGGCGAAACGGTGCTGTACACCCAGGACGTGCCGGCCACGATCGGCGGGGTCCTGGCCCTGACTGAGGGCCTGGGCGTCGAGCCGGGCAACCTGGGCATCCGCAGGCCGACCCTCGAAGACCTGTTCCTCGACCTGACCGGTCGAGCGCTGCGCGACTAGCAGCGAACCATGTCGGCCCTGATCCAGCTCAGCATCGCCAATATCCGGAGCTTCGTGCGCGATCGGGCGGCGCTCCTCTGGACGTTCGCCTTCCCGCTCATCTTCGTGGTCCTGTTCGGGTTGATCTTCCAGGGCGGCAGCACGTCGATCAAGCTCGCCTGGGTCGATAGCGACGCTTCGGCGGGTTCCGCGACATTGCGGGCGTCGTTCGCCTCGATCAAGCAGGTCGTCCTGAGCGACGAGGACCTGGCCACGGCGACCGACCAGATGAAGACGGGCAAGGTCGACGCGATCATCGAAGTCCCCAAGGGCTACGGCGCGTCGGTCGCCGCTGCCACCTCGGCCGGCGCCCCACCGACGACGCCGGCGCAGGTCACGGTGGTCACCGATCCGACCCAGGCCACGACCGGCGGGATCGTCCAGGAAGTCGTCGCGGGTGTCCTCGGGGCGGTCAACCAGGGTGGCCGGCCACCGATCGTGACCGCCACGGTGACCACGATCCAGACCCAGAACCTGAACATCATCAGCTACCTGGTGCCCAGCATCCTGGGTATGGCCCTGATGCAGCTGGGCGTCTTCGCTGCGATCCCGCTGGTCGCCGACCGCGAGAAGAAGATCCTCAAGCGGCTCAACGCCACGCCGCTCCATCGCTGGCAGCTGGTGGGCAGCAACGTGGTGATGCGCCTGATCATCGGGATCATCCAGACCCTGATCATCGTGGCCGTCGGGACGGCCCTCTTCGGCCTGCAGGTTACAGGCAGCCTGATCCTGCTGGGCAGCCTGGTGGTGCTGGGCGCCCTGGCGTTCATCTCGCTGGGCTACGTGATCGCCTCGTTCGCACCGACCGAGGACGCCGCCAACAGCATGACCAGCGTCGTCCAGTTCCCCCTGATGTTCCTGTCGGGCACGTTCTTCGTGATCGACCAGATGCCCCAGCCCCTCCAGGTCGTCGCCCGGTTCCTGCCCCTGACCTACCTCTCGGACGCCCTGCGCCAGGTCATGGTCAACGGCACGGCCTTCTCGCCACTGTGGTTCTGCTTCGCGGTCCTGATCGGCTGGACGGCCATCTGCTTCGGGATCTCGTCGCGCTTCTTCCGCTGGCAGTAACCGCCGCGTCCCTGAGCGCCTACCAGCGTTCCTCGTGGACCAGGTCGCCGAGGGCCGCCCGGCCGCCGGGCCTGGGTGGAGCGACGAGGTCGGCGGGATCGGCCGGATAGCCGAACGAAAGCAGGTACTCGCAGTACTGGTCGGCCGGATAGCCGAGCAGGGAGCGGGCCAGGGCCTCGTCGTAGACGGTCGCCGGGACGCTGCCGATGCCCAACTCCCAGGCCACCAGCATTATGTTCGCCGCGGCCTGGCCCAGGTCGAACAGGATCGACAGGGGCGCCTCGGGCCCGCGTGGATCGGGCGTGATCAGGGCGATCCCGGCGGCGGCTCCGGCCAGGTGCCCGGCATACGGCCCGACCTTGGCCAGCTCGGCCAGGTGGGCTCGATCACGACAGACGATGAACGCCCAGCGCTGGAGGTTCTTCGAGCTGCCGCTCCGCCGCCCGGCGTCGAGGATCTGCTTCAGGTGGCCTGATTCCAGCGGTCGTGGCGCGAATCGGCGGATGGCGCGCTTGGTCCGGACCGCTTCGCGAACCGTGGTCACCGGTCGCCCGGCCCGCTGACCGTCGAGCCACCGACCAGGAACGCCGCCGCCGCACCCGCGGTCCGATCACCGACGAGGGAACCCTCAGGTTCGGGCAGCCGGCTGACGACCATCGCCCCGGCCACATCGGCCGCCGCCTCGGGACGCAACGGGCCACCCAGCTGGCCGGCGAAGAAGGCCGCAATCCGGCGCCGGTACAGCTCGCTCTCGTACAGCCAGGTGTGACCGCCCTCGGGGATCAGGAGGAGCTCGACGTTCGTCGGCGCGCCGCCCCGAGCCGCCACGGCGGAGGCCCGCAATCGATCCGAGTGGACGGCCGGAATGACCTGGTCGAGCTCGCCGTGGACCAGCAGGACCGGTCCGCGGTAGGTGGCGATCGCCTCGAGCGCGCTGATGTCGCGCAGCCGATGGCCGCGCTGGCGCAGGAACTCCCGGGTCGTGATCCAGCTCAGCGGACCGGCGACCGGGGCCGGGAAGCGCAGGCCGGCCAGCCGGAAGGTCTCGCTGACCAGCCGGCGCGGGTCGGATGGCGTCGACGAGGCGACGACGGCGGCAACCCGCGGGTCGGCGGCGGCCGCGAGCAAGGCCCCGATCGCGCCCATTGAGTGGCCCAGGATCCCGCCGACGGTCACCTCGGGCCGGGCCATCAGGGTCGCGAACGCGGCCAGGGCATCCGCCCCGAACTCGCCGGCGCTGACCGGCAGCGTCTCGGCCGGGTTGGCGCCGTTGCCCCGGACGTCGAAGGTCAGGCAGTGGAGGCCCGCCGCGTGCAGGAACTGGACGTTGGCCAGCATCCGGTCCCGGGCCGAATCCCAGCCGTGGACCAGGACGACGCCGGGGCCCGGCCGGCCACCGGGCGCCGGGATGAACCAGGCCGGCAGCTCGCCTCCCGGCGAACGCACGACGGTCGGTTCGAAGGGCATCCCGAAGTCGGCCGGAGTGAAGGCCGGCGGGCGGCGATGGGGGAAGCCGGCCCGGGCGCGATAGACCTGGCTGAAGCGGTAGGCGAGGGCGACCGGGAGGGCCGCCACGGTCGCCGCGAGGCTGGCTCTTCGGAGCTTGGACACGATCCAATGGGACGTCGTTGGCCCGCTCCTGTCAAGCGCGGGCCATCCGCCCCGAGCGTCCCGACCGCTAGACTCGAGCGGTGAAGAAACGCGAGCCACATGTCGTCCTGGGCGTGGAGCCCGGTGCGTCCTCGGCGACGGTCAAGGCGGCCTGGCGCCGGCTGGCCCGAGCCAACCACCCCGACCTGAACGCCGGCGACCCGGTGGCCGCCCGGGCGGCCACGGCCCGGATGGTCGAGATCAATGCGGCCTACGAACGGTTGCGCGACGGTGGTGCCAAGGAGCGCGAGCATCGCGGCGGCCACGGACCGGAGTCGTCCCCGAACGGTTCCGGCGCCGAATCCGGCGCCCGGCGAGGCGGGCCGCCGCCGCCTCGTCCGACGCGGCCGGTCACGGCTCACCTGGACACGACCGAGATGCTCTACACCCGCAACCGGACGACGAGCCAGCCCGGCTCGGCGAGCCACGGCCACGGCTCGCTCGACCAGCCGGCCCGCCAGTCGCGGGCCGCCAACCTGGGGCCGCGCCGGGCTTCGACACCGACCGGACCGCTCCGCCGCGGCCGGCAGCGCAACTTCCGGGCGCCGGTGGTGCCCGACCTCGAAGTCGCCCTGGCCACCGAGATGCCCTTCGGCAAGTTCCATGGGCACACCCTCGGCCAGATCGCGGGCTTCGAGCCCAGCTACATCGACTGGGTCTCGGGCACGATCACCCGCGATCCCGAGCTCGTCGCGGCGGCCCGGGTGGTGCGCACCGAGCTCGATCGGCGGGGCATCGTCCGGCGCACCCGCGAGAGCCACGTCCTCAGGCCGGCCAGCGACTGACCGCGGCCAAAACCGGCCAGGACGTGAAAAGCGATCGGTCCCGGTGGTGCCCCCGGGAGCCGATCGCTTCGATCAGATGAAGTGGCGATGATGCCTACCGTCGGTCGCAAGTCTCTGGGCCCGCTGGCCGATTGCTCATGGTTGCTCGACTCGTGATCCGGAAGGTCGGGCCTCGTTGATGGTCGATTGACCATCCTGTAGATGAGACTCGACTGATCCCAGATCCGTGATCGACGCCCCGGGTTCCTCCCCGGATGGCTCGCTCGACGGCGTGCCGCCAAGGTACGACCGAGCGCGGGCCGGCGCCATGGCCTATCCGTCCAATTCGGCCAGGGTCCATGGTCGGGCGCACCGACGCACCAGCCCATGGACACAGGTACCGGTGCGCGCACCGCTGAACCCGACCCAACCGGACTCGACCGCTAGAGGACGTCCCGCTCGCGCTCGATGAACGGCCGGTCGACTCGGAAGGGCGAGTACCCGTCGGGGTCCGCGCGCAGCCCGTCCGTCGGGCCGGTCGCTCGGCCGGTGAACAGGTCGACGAGCAAACGGCTGCCGCCGGCCGAGCCCATCACCCCGTGGCCGCTGTACCCGCCGTTCAGCCACAGGCCGCGCACGGCGGTCGGCGAAACGTACGGTCGATGATCGGGGGTGATCTCGTACTGGCCGGCCTGGACCGTGAACGAGACGCCGCCGGACCGCCAGGCCTCGGCCCAGAACGGGCTGATCCGGGCGACCGACGCAGGCGAGGCTGGGTCGAGCAGCCGGAAGCCCGCGTCGGCTGAGCCGGCCGGCGACCATGATGGGGCGCTCGGATGGGTGCTCGGGTCGGTCTGCAGGACCAGGGCGCCGTGCAGCCAGGGCCGCCAATGGGCGCCGGTCTCCTCGTCGATCGTCATCGGTGCATCGGCCGGTACCGCCGGCAGGTCGGCGACGAGGACCTTCTGGCGAATCGTCGGCTGGAGCTCGATCGCCAGGCCGGCCAGGGCGGCGGTCTGGGCCAGGAACGGGCCGGTGGCCAGGATCACGATCGGCGCGGCGATCGCCGCATGGCGCGTCTCGACGGCCACGACCCGGTTGCCCACGACGCGCAGGCCGGTGGCTCGTTCGCCGAGGCAGAACGTGGCGGTCGCCGTCCCGGCCGGCCGTTCCACGCTGGGGCCGTTCGAGGCGGCCAGGGCATAGCCCAGGGCGACCCGGACCTGGTCGATGAAGCCGTCCCCAGCGCGGTAGCGGGCGCCGAGGACGTCCGGCCCGATATGCGCGAAGCGCGCCCGCGCCTCGTCGCCGCTGAGCAGCTCGACATCGGCCAGACCGAAGCCGTGCTGGCGCTCGACCATCCGCCGCTGGCGATCGAGCGCGTCCTGCTCGGTCGTGCAGAACAAGTAGCCCTGGGGCCGGAGGCGGATGTCGTAGCCCGGCAGGCCGGTCCGCTCGGGGAACGCGTAGAGCAGGTCCACGCCTTCGCGGACCAGGGTCAGCTCCTCGAGGTTGTCGTGCTGGAGGCGGTAGGCGCCGGTCGCCGCCGCGGTGGTCAGGGTGGCGGGCTGCGGCCGGGCGTCCAGGACGATGGTGCGCAAGCCGGCCGCGGTCGTGAAGAACGCGGTTGCGCAACCGATCACCCCGGCCCCGACCACGACGACGTCGGCGGTGTCCGGCGGCGGCCCGGTGCGCAAGTGGAACGGCGGATCGACGCGCGGCTGGTGGAGCGTGGACATCGCCCCGACGATAGCGCCTTCGGGCGGCAAGGCGGCGCCAGAAGCGCGGCCCGTCGGGCCTCGTCGTATCCTCGGCCCATGACCCTCCGTTCCTCCGCCCTGCGCGCGGCTGCCGTCCTCGTGCTGGGGGTCGTCCTGGCCGGCTGCGTGAACGACGCAACGCCGATCCAGTCCTTCGATCCCGCGACGCCCTGCGCCGGGGCCGACAGCCAGGTCATGCAGGGTGCCTATCCGGAGCTCGAGGCCGGCCTCCCGACGAGCCTCGCCGGGGTCAAGGCCACCAGCCTCGTGTCGGGGCGGCTGTGCTCGGCGAACACGCTCGGGACGCTCTATGGCCGGGGGATCCACGAGACCCATTTCGCCAGCGCGGTCTGGAACTACGGTGGGGGATCGGGCATCCAGCTGACCGTGATGTCGGCCGCCGGGCTGACCGTTGCGAACGTGCTCGAGTCGTACACCAGCGGGGCGGCCAATGCGCCCAAGGTCCACAGCCTGGTGACCACGAACATCACGGTCAACGGGCTGGCCGGCATGCGGGCCGACATCGAGAACGACGACTACGCCCAGGACGTGGTCGTCTGGCCGGGCGGCGCGGCCGGCGTGGTCCGGGTCGTGATCACCTCGGACATCCACGAGGCGGACCTGAAGACCGCCCTGGGTGCCTTCCAGTGAGGCCCGGACGCGACCCGGGCAGGCCGGTCCGTCCCGGAGCCGTCCGGGGCCCGTGCTAGAGTCGCGGCCATGACGTGGTCAGCCCGCCTGCGGGCCTGGCAGGATCGGCGCCTGGGCGAGGCGCTCGAGCGGGCGCCCGAGCGGCGCACCGGCTTCAGCACGATCTCCGACGTCGATGTCGAGCGGCTCTACGGACCGTGGAGCTGGACCGACGGTCCGGCGGGCGAAGCCGAGGGCACGGGCGCCGGTCCCGGCGGCCCGACGGCGGTCGACCACCTCGGGGAGCCCTTGCGGGCCGGCCGCTGGGACGCCTTTGATCCGCTCCGCGACATCGGCCTGCCCGGCGAGCCGCCGTTCACCCGCGGGATCCATCCCACCGCCTATCGCAGCCGGCTCTGGACGATGCGAATGTTTGCCGGTTTCGGCGCGGCCGAGGACACCAACGCCCGCTTCCGGCAGCTCCTGGCCGCCGGCCAGACCGGACTGTCGATCGCCTTCGACATGCCGACCCTGTACGGCTACGACACCGACGATCCGGAAGCCGAGGGCGAGTTCGGGACGTGCGGCGTGGCGGTCAGCAGCCTGGCCGACATGGAGGTCCTGCTGGCCGACCTGCCCCTCGAGCGGATCAGCACCTCGATGACGATCAACTCGCCGGCCGCCCCGATCTGGGCGATGTACATCGCCGCGGCCGAGCAGCGCGGCGTGCCCCGGCGGGTCCTGGAGGGCACGCTCCAGAACGACATCCTCAAGGAGTTCGTGGCCCAGAAGGAGTTCCTCTTCCCGCCCGCCGAGTCGATCCGGCTGGTGACCGACACGATCGAGTTCGGGACCCGCGAGCTGCCCCGCTGGAACACGATCTCGATCAGCGGCTACCACATCCGGGAGGCCGGCTCGACCGCCGTCCAGGAGCTGGCGTTCACGATCGCCGACGGGATGGCCTACGTCGAGGAGTGCCTCCGGCGCGGCCTGCGGATCGACGATTTCGCCCCGCGGCTGAGCTTCTTCTTCAACAGCCACAGCGATTTCTTCGAGGAGATCGCCAAGTTCCGGGCGGCCCGCCGGATCTGGTACCGGCTGATGACCGAGCGCTACCGGGCCGAGAACGAGCGCTCGACCTGGATGCGCTTCCACACCCAGACCGCCGGGGTCAGCCTGACCGCCCAGCAGCCCCTCAACAACCTGACCCGGGTGGCCATCCAGGCCCTGGCCGCCGTGCTCGGCGGAACGCAGTCCCTCCACACCGACGCCTACGACGAAGCCTGGGCGGTGCCCTCGGCCGAAGCGGCCCTGCTCGCCCTGCGCCAGCAGCAGGTGATTGCCGAGGAGTCGGGCGTCGCCAGCACGGTCGACCCGCTGGGCGGGAGCTGGTTCGTCGAGTCGCTGACGAACACCACCGAGCGCGCCGTGTGGCGCTACCTCGACGAGATCGACCGGCGGGGCGGGATGGTCCGGGCCATCGCCGAGGGCTATCCCCAGCGCGAGATTGCCGATGCGGCATACCGCTTCCAGCGCGAGCTCGACGCGGGCGAGCGGACGATCGTGGGCGTCAACAGCCAGGTCGACCCGAACGAGCGATTGGCGATCCCGCTCCTCGAGGTCTCCGAGGAGTCGAAGCGCCGCCAGCTCGACCGGCTGTCGCGGACCCGCCGGGAACGGGATGCCTCGGCGGTCGAAGCGGCCCTGGCCGGGCTGCGCGAGGCGGCGTCCCATCCCGGCTCGTCGGACGCCAACCTGATGCCCCACTTCCTGCGCTGTGCCGAGGCCTACGCCACGCTCGGCGAGCAGTGCGCCGTGCTGCGCCAGGTCTTCGGCGAGTATCGCGAGCCCGTCGCGGTCTGATCCGCGGGCCGAGTACCATCCGGGCATGTACTCCGACGCCCTCGAGTTCCTGGAAGACGAACGCGCCGCCTGGCGCCCGTACGAGGCGCTCCTCGAGCTGAGCGACGCCGACCTGTCGGGCCCCCTCGAGGGCGCCCACGGCTGGTCGGGGCGCGACCTGATGGCTCACCTGACCTTCTGGCAGGAGGTGGCCCTGGCCGTTGCCCGTGACCTCGCCCTGCGCGAGACGAGCGCGACCAAAGTCCAGTCCGACGCCGACTGGGATGCTCGCGGCGATGCCTGGAACGAGGACATCCGGCTGGCCGGCCTGGCCATGCCCCTCGACGAGGTTCGCTCCCGTTTCCGGCTGATCCCCGGCGAGCTGCGCGGCTATCTCACGGTCGTGCCCGAGACGCGCTGGCTCAAGAACACCGAGTACGAGAACTTCTTCCTGAACGAGACCACGGACCACTACGCGGCCCACATGGCCGACCTGGCCGCGGTCCTGGCCGCCGCCGGGGTCACCTCAGCGTAGGTCGTCGCCGGGGCCGTGTCGGCCCCGACCAGCGGATTTGGGACGCGGCCTCGAGCCCCGGGCCCGCGCGGAGTTCGAATCGGCGCGGAGTGCATGCGGTGGCGACCATCGTCCCAAAGGCAGCCAGGCGCGGGAGCGCTCGTTGACAAAACTCGCCTGAAATCGAGCCTATGGTCGGTGGAGGCACCGAATCGCCGGGATTCGGGCCGGCGGTCGTTCGCTTCGTGCTCAGACCCGACCGGCGTGACTCCCCAGTCGGCCGAATCACGACCCGGTCCGACCATACGACCGCGACAAATCGAGATTTGGCAACAAACGGGGCGGCATGGCCCATGCCGCTGCTCGGCGGCCGCCACGAAACCCTGGGAATCGAAGAACCCCGTTCGGCGATCGAACGGGGTTCGCTTCGGTGCGAGCCCGCCACTGCGCGGCGGGCCGCCGGTCAGCTCGCGGCGGGCTCGACCGGGGCGGCCGGCTTGGTGAAGCTGGCCAGGCCGAACTGCTGCTCGAGCTGCTCCATCGGCCGGAAGCCGACGACGCCCATCGGCTGCTGGCCCGGTCGGAAGAAGGCGATCGTCGGGATGCTCATGATCCCGTACTTCTGCGACAGGCTCGGGTTGGCGTCGACGTCGACCTTGACCACGTCCACGGTGCCGTCGTACTTGGCGGCGATCTTCTCCATCTCCGGGCGACCATCTTGCACGGCCCGCACCAGGTGGCCCAGAAGTCGACGAGGACCGGGCGCTCGTTGTTGATGACCATCTCGTCGAAGGTTGCGTCGGTGACTACTTTGATCTCGGCCATCAGGCCACGATCCTTTCTCCCGCGGTTAGCGGGCAAACGTTTGGATGAGGTGGTAGGCCTCCAGGACGCGCGGGTCCGAGAGGCGGTAATAGACGGTGGTGCCGTCTCGCCGGCTCGTGACGAGCCCGGCGCTGCGGAGGACGGCGAGGTGCTGGCTCATGTTCGGGACCTGGCAGCCGACCTGACCGGACAGGTCACCGACGGACTGCTCGCCGCGGGCGAGGCATTCCAGGACGCACAATCGCTTGGGATCAGCCAGGGCCCGTCCGACGGCGGCGAAGCGCTGTCGCTCGAGCTCGGATGTCTGTTCGATTTGTTCCACCCGGTGACTATATCACCTTGTTGCGCAAGCGCGCAAGTGTCGGTCAGGCCGCCGCTGCCGGTACCCTTAGGCCATGCCCCAGGAATTCATCTACACGACCTACAAGCTCGCCCGCCATTACCCGCCGGATCGGACCGTGCTCGAGAACATCTCGATCTCGTTCTACCCGGGGGCCAAGATCGGAGTGATCGGCTCGAACGGGGCGGGCAAGTCGAGCCTGCTCCGGATCATGGCCGGCCTTGATGACGGATTCAGCGGCGAGGCGCGCCTGACCCCGGGTTTCACGGTCGGCTATCTCGCCCAGGAGCCCCAGCTCGACCCGGCCAAGGACGTCAAGGGCAATGTCCTTGACGGGGTCCGCGAGGTCCACACCCTGATCGAGCAGTACAACGCCGTGATGGCCAAGTGGTCCGAGCCCGACGCCGACTACGACGCGATCGGCAAGGAGCAGGCCGCCCTCGAAGACCGCATCGCGGCGACCGACGCCTGGAGCCTGGAGCGCAACGTCGAGATCGCGATGGACGCCCTGCGCTGCCCGCCCGACGACGCCAGCGTCACGACCCTGTCGGGCGGCGAGAAGCGCCGCGTGGCGCTCTGCCGGCTGCTCCTGAGCCACCCCGACCTGCTCCTCCTCGACGAGCCTACCAACCACCTCGACGCCGAATCGGTCGAGTGGCTCGAGCGCTTCCTGCAGGAGTACTCGGGCACGGTGGTGGCGATCACCCACGACCGGTATTTCCTGGATCACGTGGCCCAGTGGATCCTGGAGCTGGACCGCGGCCGGGGGATCCCGTTCGAGGGCAACTATTCGAGCTGGCTCGAGCAGAAGCTCGAGCGGCTGGCCAGCGAGGAGCGGGCCGGCTCGGCTCGCCAGCGGACGCTGGCCCGCGAGCTCGAGTGGGTCCGCCTCGCGCCGCGGGCTCGGCAGGCCAAGGGCAAGGCTCGGCTGGGCGCCTACGAGAAGCTGCTGGCCGAGGCCAACGACGCCAAGGTCGCCGCCCGCGAGCTCGAGATCGCGATCCCGCCCGGGCCGCGATTGGGCGAGACGGTGATCGAGGTCAAGGACCTGGGCAAGAGCTTCGGCGACAACGTCCTGATCGACGGCCTGACCTTCTCGCTGCCCAAGGCCGGCATCGTCGGCGTCATCGGCGCCAACGGTGCGGGCAAGACCACGTTGTTCCGGATGATCGTCGGCCAGGAGCAGCCCGACCGCGGGACGATCACGATCGGCGACACGGTCCAGCTCGAATACGTCGACCAGAGTCGCGATGATCTCGAGGGCGAAAAGACCGTCTACGAGGAGATCAGCGGGGGCAACGAGTTCATCAAGGTCGGTCCGCGCGAGCTGCCCGCCCGGGCCTACGTCTCGAGCTTCAACTTCAAGGGCACCGACCAGCAGAAGCCGGTCGGCAAGCTGTCGGGCGGGGAGCGCAACCGGGTCCACCTGGCCAAGCTCCTGAAGTCGGGCGGCAACGTGCTGCTGCTCGATGAGCCGACCAACGACCTCGACGTCGATACGCTCCGAGCGCTGGAGGCCGGCCTCGAGTCGTTCCCGGGCTGTGCCGTGGTGATCAGCCACGATCGCTGGTTCCTCGACCGGATCGCGACCCACGTCCTGGCCTTCGAGGGCGACAGCGTCGTGCGCTGGTTCGAGGGCAACTTCAGCGACTACGAGGCGTTCCGCCACCGCGAGCTGGGCACCGCCGCCGACCAGCCTCATCGGATCCGCTACAGGCGGCTCGCCTCCTGACATACTCGGGCCATGCCCGACCACATCGTCAGCCTCGCCCAGATCGAGGCCGCCCGGCCGTTGGTGGCCAGTCTCGTCCACCGGACACCGATGCTCAGCTCGGCCACGGCCGCGGCCTTGGTCGAAGGGGCGACGGGCGCTGGCGTTGCCGACGGGCGGGTGTACCTGAAGGCCGAGCACCTCCAGAAGACCGGTTCGTTCAAGCCCCGCGGGATGACTGCCAAGATCGCCTCGCTGACGACCGAGGAACGGACCCGCGGGATCATCACCCTGTCCGCCGGGAACGCCGCTCAGGCCTATGCCTGGGCCGGCCGGATGGCCCGCGTCCCGGTCACGGTCGTCATGCCGGCCGCGGCCGTTCGGTCGAAGGTCGACGCCTGCCTCGGCTACGGCGCGGAGGTGATCTTGCACGGTGCCGACGTTGGCGAGGCCTTGCTCGAGATGGAGCGCGTCCGCGATGCCCGCGGGCTCACCTACTGCCATCCGTTCGACGACCCGTTCGTGATCGCCGGCCACGGGTCGATCGGCCTCGAGATCCTCGAGGACCTGGCCGAGGTTGACGTGGTCGTCGTTGGCATCGGCGGTGGCGGCCTGATCTCGGGCATCGCGGCCGCGCTCAAGGAATCGCGGCCTGGGGTTCGCGTCTACGGCGTCGAGCCGGAACGCTCCAACGCGATGTCGCTCGCCGTCGAGCGCGGCGAGGTGGTCCAGATCCAGCCGGTGAGCATCGCCGACGGCCTCGGCGCGCCGTTCGCCGGCCAGTGGACCCTGGCGATGGTTCGCCACTACGTTGACGGCATCGTCCTGATCGACGATCCGCTGATCATGGCCGGGATGCGCTTTGCGGCGGAACGGATGAAGCAGGTCCTCGAGCCGGCCGGTGCGGCCGCGCTGGCGGCCCTGCTCGCCGGGCGGATCCCGCTCCGGCCCGGTGACCGGGTCGCGGTTGTGGCCTCGGGCGGCAACGTGGAGCTCAGCCGGGTCGGCGAGTTCTTCGCCGGCGCGAGCGCGCTGCCCGGGGCCTAGTCGAAGCCGAGCTCGTCGAGCCGGTCGTCGTCGATGCCCAGGTGGTGGGCGAGCTCGTGGACCACCGTCCGGCGGACCTCGATCGCGAGCCGCTCCGGATCCGGGAAATCGGCCTCGAGGGGTCGCCGGAAGAGGCTGATCTTGTTGGGCACGATCGCCAGGTCGGCGCCCCACGCCGTGCGCGGCACGCCCTGGTACAGGCCGTACAGGTCGCCGCCCGGGCGGACCCCGCCGGCCGCCAGCTCGTCGGCCGATGCCTGCTCCTCGACCACGATCGCGACGTCGGCCAGGGCCGCTCGAAACGGTGCCGGGATGCCGGCCAGTGCCCGGTCCACGAGGACCTCGAACGACGGCCGGCGGGTGCCCGCTGGCAGGACCGTCGGCGGTGCACTCGAGAGTGGCGGCAGGGCACGACTTCCGCGGCGGCGCTTGGGCATCAGGCCCGTATCCTAGGGCCGATGGACGTGATCTCTGGCCGGCCGGAGCCGGAGGGCTTCCTGGTCGAGATCGTGCCCGGTGAGCGGATCCACTTCCTCGATTGGGGCCCGCCCGGCGGCACGGGACCCCAAGGCGAAGCCGATCAGCCGCCCGGCGTCCTCCTCGTCCACGGGCTGGGCTCGACGGCCTGGACCTGGGCGCCGGTCGCGCGCCGTCTCCGGGATCGCGTCCGCGTGGTGGCCATCGACCTGCGCGGCCACGGCCTGTCGGACGCGCCGACATCCGGTTACACCACCGACCAATTGGCCGAGGACGTGGTCGCCGTGGCCGAAGGGTCGGGCTTGCTGACCGATGGCGGGCCGCGGGTGGTCCTGGCCGGCCACGGCTTCGGGGCGATCGTCGCGACCTGGGCCGCGGCCGCGCTCGGGGACCGTTGCGCGGGATTGGTCCTGGTCGACGGCGGTTGGCAGGACCTGGCCGAGGAGACCGGCATGTCGCCCGACGAGTGGCTCCGCGAGATGGAGGAGCCGCCGGGCGTCTTCAGCTCGATGGCCGCCTACCTCGCCGACCGGCGCGAGTTCGACCCGGCGAGCTGGGATGCCGACCAGGATCGGGCCGCGCGCAGCACCGTGGTCGAGGTTCCGGCCGGCAAGGTCGTGTCGGCAACGCGGCCGCATGCGGTTGCCGCATCGGTCGAGGCGATGTTCACGTACGACCCGCTGGAAGCGCTCGCAGCCGTCCCCGCGCCGGTTGCGATCCTGCTCGCGGCGCACGAGGATCCTGCTGGCCGCGCCGACCGGCTGACGGCGCTGGACCAGGTCCGGGTTCGGACGGGACTGGCTCCGATCCGCCGGATCGACCTCTCGTCCGCGGGCCACAACCTGATGCGCTACCGGCCGGCCGAGGTCACGGCCGCGATTTTGGCCGTCAGCGGGGAACCCACCCGCACCTGACGGCGTCCTGACCCTGGGCCGGTCCCTTGGGGGTCGGCGGCAGGGGAGCCTCCGATGCTGACTCGATC
>DATGGC010000144.1:0-4451 GCA_035308745.1 Candidatus Limnocylindrales bacterium
GGTCACGATCCGGATCCCGGCGTTGGGCAGCTTGGCCCGCAGCCGGCTGAGCTGGACGTCGATCGCGTTCGAGCCCAGCGGGTCGGTCTCGTCGGCCCAGGCGTGCTCGGCGATCGCCTTGCGCTCGACGACCGCCGGCGAGCGGCGCAGGAGGAGCTCCAGGATCAGGTACTCGGTCGCGGTCAGGTTCAGCGGCCGGCCGGCAACGGTGACCCCCCGGCTGACCGGGTCCAGGGCCACGCCGCCTTTCTCGAGGACCGGTCCATCGATCCCGCGCGGCCGGCGCTGGAGGGCCCGAACGCGGGCGAGGAGCTCCCCGAAGTCGAACGGCTTGACGAGGTAGTCGTCGGCGCCCGTGTCCAGGCCGCGGATCCGGTCGGCCGGCGCGTCGCGGGCCGTGAGCATCAGGAGGGCGGTCGGCTTGCCGTTGCGACGGGCCCAGGCCACCACATCGATCCCCTCGGCCCCGGGCATCCGCCAGTCGATGATCGCGACGTCGTAGTCGTACCAGCGGAACTGGTCGATGGCGTCATCGCCGCGGTCCACGGCGTCGACCTGGTAGCCGGCGTCGCGCAGGCCCAGCGAGATGACCTCGCGCAGCCCCCGATCGTCTTCGGCCACGAGCACCCGCATCGGATCAGCCTCCTGCCCGTGAGCGTACTCGCTCAGGGCGGCGGAGCCGGGCGTCGAGCGCGTTCACCCGGTCAGACTTGCGCGAGGGACCTTTCGGGCGGATTACGGCGGAGCGCGAGGGGCCCGACGATGATCGCCAGCCAGGCCACCAGCAGGGCCACGAAGACCAGGGTCTGGCCCAGGGCCACGGCGATGACAACCGGTTCGCTGCGGGCCAGGTCGGCGAACGGCAACGAGATCGAGCTCGCGCCGCCCGCGCCCGGGCCTCCGCCGCCGAAGCCCCCGCCGAAGCCGCCGGCGGGGCCTCCTCCGGCACCGCCTGGGCCTTGGCCGAATCCGCCGCCCGACCCGCCGCCGAAGCCACCGCCGCCGACGCCGCCACCGCCCGTCCCGAAGCCGCCACCGCCGACGCTCAGGCCGCCGGCCAGGACGGCATGCAGGTTGATCGTGTTCAACAGGCCCAGGCCGAGGTAGCCCCACGCCCAGCGGGCAGCCATTGCAGCCAGCAGGGCCCCGGATCCGAACGCCGGGAACAGGTAGCGCTCGTGGACCCGGGTCGGCAGCACGTAGAAGGCGACCGCCACGAGGGTGAACCCGAGGATGATCGCCAGCCGGTCGGCGCGGACCAGGAGGCCGATCGCGACGAACAGTCCGGCGCCGGCGAGCAGCAGCGCGCCGAGGGTGACGGCCTGGAGGCTGCCCACGACGAGCAGCGAATCCGGCGTCCAGCTCCCGCCCGAGCCACCGATGATGCTGGCCAGGGAGTGGCCGCCGACGAGTGCCCAGGCGTTGTAGGCGTTGGCCGTCAGGTAGCTGAACTGGCCGCCGTCGGCGACGACCAGTCCGATCAGCCCGGCGACCTGGCTGATCACCGGCACGTCGGCCAGGGATGCCGGCGCATAGCGGCCGATGTCGAAGGGAATCAGGGGCAGGATCCCGGCCAGGGCCGCAGCGGCAGCCGAGGTCGCGAGGCGGATGGGTCCCTGCTCGGTCAGCAGGCCGCCCAGCCGGCGATCCACGGCAGCCACGCGCGGGCCGAGGGCCGGAATCGGGCCCGAGCCACGGCGCAGCAGGTGGCGCCGGACCAGGACCGGGATGACGACCACCAGGATGATCGCGTCCCGGGGCTTGACCAGCAGGCTGAACGCGGCCAGGGCCGCGGCGGGCTCACTCCAGCCTTCGACCAGCAGGACGAGGGCCGCGACCATGACCAGGGTGCCAACGGCGTCGACCTGGCCCCACAGCGCCGAGTCATACCAGGTGACAGGGATGAACAGGTAGATCGCCGCCGCCAGCAGGCCGGGTCGAACGCCGAACCAGCGCCGCGCGGCGGCATACAGGATCGCCGCCAGGCCAATGTCGGCCAGGATCGCGGGCACCTTGAGCAGGAGCAGCGTGGCCTGCGCGGACGAGCTGCCGAACGCGCTGCCGATCACGCCGACCAGCCACAGCACGTACATGTAGCCGGGCGGGTAGTTGGCCGAGCTGGCCGTCCCGTAGAAGGCGCCCGGGCCGACCTTGGCCAGGGTGGTGGCCCAGCTCTCGAAGAAGCCCAGGTCGCTTGACAGCCCCTGGCCCGGGAAGACAACCAGCGCCAGCACCAGCCGGAGCGCGAGGGCCAAGCCCAGCAGGACGAACAGCGAACGGTGTCGCCAGACCAGGTTCACGTCACTCCGATCGGCTGGGTTGCCCGTGCCGCGCCCATCGCGGTCTCGTCCCGGAGTCTGGCCGGCCGACTCTGTCGGCAAGGTTACGGCCGAGTGTCGCGGGACCTGTCGCGTCACGTCTGGGGCGTGGCCGCCGCGGCTCGCGGCCCTTCGCGTGTACTCCATGCAACAAAACGCCAGTTTCGGCGCCTTGGAGCGGCACGCTGGCCGTCGGATGGCTCGATTCCATCCCGGCGTGAGCGTGGCCCGAGATGAAATCGTTGCGAGGTCGAGCCCCGACCAGGCGAAATCGCCCGTTTGTTGCACTCAGTACACATCCGGGCAGCACGCATCCGGGCGCAGGGCGGGCGGACGACGGCGGCGGAGCGATCGGAGGCATGCCGCGAATGGGGCGGTCGGGTACCCTCGACCAGATCGTCAAATGGAGGCCGGCCATGTCCAAGCAGCTCCTCGTCCTGATCGGCACCCGCAAGGGCGCCTTCATCCTGGCCGGCGACCCGACCGCTCGGGGCAGCTCGGACGGCTGGCATCTGAGCGGGCCGTTGTGCGAAGGCTGGCCGATCAATCACTTCCGCCACGATCCCGCGACCGGAGCGCTCTATGCCGGCGGAGGCAGCCCGTGGTACGGCGCGGCCGTCTGGCGGAGCGACGACCTGGGCACGACCTGGACGCACTCGAGCCAGGGCATGAACTACGGCGACGATGGTCCTGCGATGCGCGCGGTGTGGCACGTGGAGCCGGTCGGCGATGCGCTGTACGCCGGCGTCGAGCCCGCGGGCCTGTTCAAATCGCTCGATGGCGGGGCGACCTGGGCCCATGTCGAAGGGCTGACCAACCACCCGAGCCGGTCGAGCTGGCAGCCCGGCAATGGCGGCCTGATCTGCCACACGGTCTTTGCCCACCCGAGCGATCCAAACCGGATGTGGGTCGCGATCTCGGCCGTGGGCTGTTTCGCGACCGAGGACGGCGGGGCGACCTGGGAGGCCCGCAACCGCGGCGTCCGCGTCGATGGCCTGCCCGACCCGTACCCGGAGACCGGCCAGTGCGTCCACAAGATGGTCGCTGCCGCGACCAAGCCCGAGCGGCTGTACCAGCAGAATCACTGCGGCACGTACCGCAGCGACGACGCCGGCCGGAGCTGGATCTGCCTTGACGAGGGCCTGCCCTCGACCTTTGGCTTTCCGATCGTCGCCCACCCGACCGATCCGGACACCGTGTTCACGATCCCGCTCAACGGCGATGATCGCGGCCGCTACGTGCCCGAGGCGAAGCTGGCAGTGTGGCGAACGACGGACCAGGGCAACCACTGGTCATCACTCCGGCAGGGCCTGCCCGGCAGCGATGCCTTCGTCGGGGTCCTGCGCGAGTCGATGGCCCGCGACGACCTGGCACCGTTCGGCCTGTATTTCGGGACGAGCACCGGCCAGCTGTTCGCGAGTGCCGACGAAGGCGCTTCGTGGCGCCGGATGGTGGATCTCCTGCCGCCGATCACGTCGGTCGAAACGGCGCTGGTCGAGGCCTGACGGCCCGCGACGCGTCGTGGCCACGGTCGTCCTGCCGCGCTCGCTCGTCGTCCTCTTTCCCGGTGCCGCGCGCAGGGTCGAGGCCGACGGGACGACCGTCGCCGAGCTGATCCGGGAGCTTGACCGGCGTTGGCCGGGCGTCCACGACCGCCTCTGCCAGAGCCGCACCGCGCTGCGCGAGTTCATCAACGTCTACGTCGATGGCGAGCCGGCGGGGCTCGAGACCCCGGTCGCGCCGGGCAGCACGGTCCACATCCTGCCGGCTGTCGCAGGCGGGTGACTGCGCCGCCCTGCCTCCGCCTGCCCTCGGCGTCCGATCCTCGCCGAGATGTGCACCCAGTGCAACAAAACGGCGATTCCAAGAGGTAGGGCGGCGGGTCAGGGCCGGGGCGGCGTCGTTTCATCCCGGCGCGAGCGTGGCCCGGGATGAAATCGCGGCGAGGTCGAGCCCCGGGCCGGCGAAACCGCCCGTTTGTTGTACTGGGTGCACGTCCCGGCGCGGCCCAGTGGGGCGCAGATGAGCGCGAGCGCGAGCCCGAGCGCCGAGGCCGAGGCGGAGCGCGGAGCCCGGCACTCGCGGGCAGCCCTCAGACCGGCGCTGGGGTGGCCTCTTCCTGGCGCTCGAACT
>DATGGC010000145.1:0-2943 GCA_035308745.1 Candidatus Limnocylindrales bacterium
TTCGCTGGTCCTCTCGATCCAGGTCGCGCTCGCGGCGACGTTGATCGCGCTGGTCCTGGGCACGCTGGCCTCGTTCGCGGTCCAGCGCTTCTCGTTCTTCGGGCGGGGCACCGTCTCGTTCCTGCTGGTCCTGCCGATCGCCCTGCCGGGCATCGTGACCGGGATGGCCCTCAATGCCACGATCAACGCCTCGGGGATCGGCTTCACGACCTTCACGATCATCCTGGGCCACGCGACGTTCTGCATCGTGGTCGTCTTCAACAACGTGATTGCCCGCCTGCGGCGGACCTCGCGCTCGATCGAGGAGGCCTCGATGGACCTGGGTGCCGATACGCTCCAGACGTTCCGCTACGTCACGTTCCCGGTGATCCGGACGGCGCTCATCGCGGGCGGCCTGCTGGCCTTTGCCCTGTCGTTCGACGAGGTGATCGTGACCACGTTCACGGCCGGCACCGAGAAGACGATCCCGCTGTGGATCTTCGACCAGATCCAGCGGGCCCACCAGCTGCCGGTCGTGAACGTGGTCGCGGTCTTCCTGATCCTGCTCTCGACGATCCCGGTCTACCTGGCCCAGCGCCTGAGCTCGGACACGACGGGCGTCGCCGGGCGCTGATCCGGGCGACCTAGAACCAGCGGATCCCGCCCGGGCGCGGGACGCAGACGGCACCGGCCGCCACGAGGAAGAACCCGGCAATCAGGACGGACTTGATCTGTCGCAGGCGGAGTTGGGCGCGACGCATGCGAATGCTCCTTGCGGTCCCCCACTGGGTTGCTGTGCCCCATCGATCGGAGTCTCACAGGCGCCGCTTACCTGGCGCTTACGCGGGCGCTGGCCGCGACGCTGGCGGGTGCGTAGGCTTGCGCGATGAACAGCAGCCAGCTCGCGGCAGCGCGGGCGACCCTGGAAGCCACCCGGCGGCGCCTGACCGAGGACCTGTCCGAGCCGCTCGAGACGCCCAGCCAGATGACCTACGGCTCGCAGGCCGCGGCCGCCAGCGAGGTCTTCGCTCAGCAGCGCGACCTGGCCCTGCGCGACAAGTCGGGCAAGGGCCTCGAGCTGGTGACGGCCGCCCTGGGCCGCCTCGACGACGGCACGTTCGGCGCCTGCCTGCGGTGCGCCGACCCGATCCCCGACGGGCGGCTCGAAGTCCTGCCCTGGGCGGCGTTCTGCGTGCCCTGCCAGCAGCTCGAGAAGGACGGCCGCTGATGGCGGACGGGGCCCTGATCGGTCTCGATGAGATCCGGTTTGCCGCCCGGACGCTGGCCGGCGTCGCCCTGCGCACGCCGCTCCTGGCCTTCGGACCGGCGGACCGTCAGGAGTACCTCAAGGCCGAGTCGCTCCAGCCGATCGGCGCGTTCAAGATCCGGGGCGCCTACGTCGCGATCGCGGCCCTCGAGCCGGTGATCCGGGCGCGCGGCGTGATCACCTACTCCAGCGGCAACCATGCCCAGGGCGTGGCCCGGGCTGCGCGCCTGTTCGGGATCCCGGCGCTGATCGTGATGCCCTCCGATGCGCCCCAGGTCAAGCGCGACCGGGTGGCCGCCGACGGGGCCGAGGTCGTGATCGTCGGGCCGTCGAGCGAGGAGCGCCGGCTGCGCGCCGAGGCGATCGCGGCCGAGCGCGGCCTGTCGATCATCCCGCCCTTCGACGACGACCGGATCATCGCCGGCCAGGGCACCTGCGGGCTGGAGATCGCCGAGGACCTGCCCGGCCTGGCCGCTGTGCTGGTGCCAATCGGTGGCGGCGGCCTGGCGGCCGGAGTGGCGACCGCGGTCAAGGCCCTCCAGCCGGGGGCTCGGGTGATCGGCGTGGAGTCCGAGCTCGCCGCCGACGCCCGCGACTCGTTCCGGGCCGGCCGGCTGGTCGCCTGGCCCGCCGAGCAGGTCGGCCGGACGATCGCCGACGGGACCCGGACGCAGTCGATCGGCGCCCGCAACCTGGCCCACCTGCTGGCCCACCTCGACGACATCGTGACGGTCTCCGAGGACGAGATCGTGGCCGCCGTCCAGGTGGCCGCCGAGGAAGCCCGGCTGGTGGTCGAGCCATCCGGCGCCCTGTCGATCGCCGCTCTCCGCTTTCGGAGCGCCGCGGCCGGCCTCGACGGGCTGCACGGTCCGCGCGTGGCGGTGGTCAGCGGCGGCAACCTCGATCCCGAGCGCTACCGGCAGCTGCTCGCCGGCAACGCGGCCGGCTAAGGGCTGGGCGACTCGCCACCGCGTTCGCTGGCCAGGCGCTCGGCGAGGCGCTTCTCGCGCTCGCGGATCGCCGCCAGCTGGGGCGCCACCCGCGCATCGTTGGCCTTCGCCCCGCGCTCCTCGTGCTTGAGCAGGCCGCGCAGGATCAGCATGATCGCGGTCATGAACACGACATCCCCGGTGATCCACATGATCCCGCCGGCCATCTGCTGATCGTCGAGGACGCTCGGGCCCCAGCTCCGGGCGAGGTTGAGGTAATACGGGTAGAGGGGCACCGTCGCGCTGTACAGGGTCAGCCCCAGGAAGGTGTTCTGGGGCATCTGCAGGAACGTGTAGACGAGGCGTGTCGGGTGGCGCATCCGCCACGGGCTGGGGTCGGCATTGACCGCCGGCCACCAGAACAGGAGGGCGGTGGCCAGGAAGCCGGCGTGCTCGGCCTGGTGGACCAGCGGGTTCTCCAGCGACCACTCGAAGAGCGGCGAGAAATGGGCCAGCCACATGTAGCCGGCGAACAGGATCCAGGTGACGACCGGGAACGAGATCACCTTGACGATCCGCGAATGGAGGACGGGCAGGATCCAGCGCCGGCGCGTCTCGGGCCGGGCGAAGCGCAGGAGCAACGTGATCGGCGCGCCCAATGCCAGGAGCGGCGCGGCCACGATCGTCAGCAGGACGTGCTGGACCATGTGGTCGCTGAACAAGGTCGTGTCGTAGGCCTCGATCGGCGACTGGAGGGCGACCTCGATC
>DATGGC010000146.1:0-15027 GCA_035308745.1 Candidatus Limnocylindrales bacterium
TGCGCGAGAATCCCGCCGAGCGCTTCTTCCGCGAGCTGCGCGTCGACCGGATCTGGGAGGGCACCTCCGAGATCCAGCGCCTGGTCATCGCCCGCTCGCTCGAGAAGCGCGGTGTCGGCCGGGTCGTCGGGGAGGCATGACCGCCAGCTCGACGCCCGAGCCGGCGCAGGGCAAGCCGGCCGCGGAACGGCCGCCGATCGACCTTGCCGCCCTCTTCGCCCCGCGTTCGGTGGCGATCGTCGGCGCCTCGCCCCGCTCGGACATCGCCCAGACCGTCCGCGACAACCTGCTGACGATGGGCAGCGCCACGACCTGCTACTTCGTGAACCCCAAGTACGAAGAGGCGTGGGGCTCGCCCTGCTACCCGGACCTCGCCGCCTTGCCCGAGGTCCCCGACAGCGTCCTCGTCGCGGTCAACCCGCTCCGGGCGGCGAGCGTCACCGAGGACGCCGCCCGGGCCGGTGCCCGGAGCGTCCTGATCCCCGGTGGCGGGGTGGTCGAGGGTGGTGAGGCGGCGGCCCGGATGCAGCGCGAGGTCCGCGAGATCGCCCTCCGCCACGGGCTGGCGATCCTCGGCCCGAACTGCATGGGCATGATCGACCGGATCTCGAACAGCGCCGTGTACATCGGCGACATCAACCCCTGGGCGCCGCGTGGCCACGTGGCCGGGATCGCCCAGAGCGGCTCGGTGACCGACGCGTTCATCCACTTCGGGACGCGGATCGGCTTCAGCCGGATCATCGGGGCGGGCAGCGAGGTCATCCTCGACGTGTGCGACTACCTCGGCTACTGCCTCGACGACCCCGAGACCGATGCGGTCATCCTGTTCGTCGAGGGCTTCAAGCGGCCGGAGCGGTTCCTGGCCCTCGCCGATCGTGCCCTGGCCCTGGGCAAGCCGATCATCGCCCTGAAGGTCGGCCGCAGCCCGCAGGCCCAGGCGGCCGCGGTCGCCCATTCCGGCTCGCTGGCCGGCGAGACCCGGGCGACCGACGCGGCGCTGGCCGCGGCCGGCGTGGTCCGCTGCAACGACCTCGACGCGCTGTTCGAGGCCGCCGAGCTGCACGCCGGCTGCCGGCGCACGGGACGGGGGGTGGGCCGTGGCCGGACCGGGATCGTGACCGTGTCGACCGGCGAGGCCTCCCTGATCGCCGACATCGCCCAGCGGACCGGGACAGACCTGCCGCCGGTCCCCGACGTGGCTCGCGCGGCGATCCTGGAGCAGCTCCCGACGCTGGGCTATATCGGCAATCCGATCGATCCGTGGGGTGCCACCGACGAGCACGTCGCCTACCCGGTCGTGCTCGAGGCGTTCGCGGCGTCGGGCGGCTACGACGTGCTGGCGATCGTCCACGACTTTCCATATCGCTCGCTGCCCAGCGAGGTCGCGGTGGCCGAGGGCGTGGCCCAGGCCCTGATCGCGGCAACGGCACGCCGGCCGGCCGTGCTGCCGGTCTACCTCTCGCTGACCTCGGGCGAGCCGACCCCGGAGATCGTGGCGATGCTCGACGCGGCGGGCGGGATTCCCTGCTTGCGGGGTACGACCGAGGCCCTCGCGGCCATCGCCGGCCGAGCCGCCTGGGAAGCGGCCCGGGCCGCCCGGCTGGCCGACGGCCCGCGCCGGCCGGGCTGGCTCGAGCTGGGGGCCGATCGGACCCCGCTCGGCCACGACGACGCACAGCCGCATCGCCCAGCGGCCGGGCCCCAGACCCTGCCCGAGCGCGAGAGCCTTGCCCTGCTGGCCGGGGCGGGCCTGGCGATGGTCGAGGCGCGTTTCGTGACCGACGCGGCGGGCGCGGTCGAGGCCGCCGCCGCGCTGGGCGGGCCCGTGGTCCTCAAGCTCGACGCGACCGGTGCGGCCCACAAGACCGAGCTCGGCGGCGTCCGTCTGGGCCTGACTGGTCGCGAGGCGATCCAGGCCGCGGCCGAGGAGCTCCTGGCGATCGGCCGCCGGGCGGAGGTTGGCCTGCGCGGGCTGCTCGTCGAACGCCAGGTGGACCCCGGCCTGGAGCTGATCGTGGGCATGAAGCGGGATCCCCAGTTCGGTCCGATCGTGCTGGTCGGCCTGGGCGGGATCCTGGCCGAGGCCTTCGATGACGTGGCCTTCGAGCTGGCCCCGATCAGCGAGGCGATCGCCGACGCGATGCTCGACCGGCTGCGGTCCGCTTCGCTCCTGGCGGGGACCCGGGGCCGCCCGGCGGTCGACCGGGCCGGCGTGGCGCGCCTGGTGGCGGCCCTCTCGGAGCTTGCCTGGCAGCGGCCCGAGCTGCTCGAGATCGACCTGAACCCGGTCATCGCCTCAGCCCACGGGGTGAGCGCCGTGGATGCCCTGGTCGTGCGCGCGACGGTGGCCGCCGGGGCCTGAGCCACCGGTGGAACGAGCGCCGAAATCGGCGCGGAGCCGGTGCCGGCCGCGAGTACGATATGGGCCGATGGTCCGGTGCAGTGCCGCAACGACGGCGCAGGCGAGGGCGGTCCGGTGGAGTCTGTTTCGTTGACGACACCCCCGCTGACGCTAAAGTACTGGTACGAGAGGCCGCCCACCGGCTCGGCCCAAGTCATCCTTGCTCATCTAGCCGGTTCATCCAGGAGGCTCAATTGGCCACCATCAGCAGGCCATTCACGAATGCAACGCGGACGCGCCGGGTGGCGGGTTCGGTTGCGGCCCTACTGTTCGCCGTTGGCGGCCTCCTGCCGCTGTCGGCCGGCATCACCGAGGCGCACGATCTCGCCGTGTCGTTTGCCTGCAACGATGCGGATCCGTCGGTCCCGGTCCTCACGATCAACCTCGGCGAGTTCGACGACGCCTACGTCAACAGCGTCAGCGCTTCGATCGACGGCACGACCGTCCTGCCGACGACCACCTTCCCGACCAACTTCAGCGCCACGTTCCCGGGCGGCAGCCCTTCGGCATCGCACACGGCCGAAGTGATCGTCCTCGCCTCCGATGACCCGACCGGCGCCCAGGGCTTCAGCAAGACGTTCGAGCTGAGCGTCGAGCGCTGCGACGGCGTCACCCCGACCCCGCCCAGCACGGCCCCGAGCACCCCGCCCAGCGCCAGCCCGACGGGCAGCGTCCTGGCCGCCACCGGCCGGCCGCGCCCCACGGTTCCTGCCACCAGCACCGTTGACCAGCCCCCGACCAACGGGTCGTCGTCGAGCCTCGGCTTCCTGCTCATCCTGTTCGCCGTCGTCGCCCTCGTGATCGGCTTCGCTCCGATCTCGAGCCGCCGCCAGCCGAGCCGGGCGGAGACCCGCCGCCGCCGCTGACCAGCGTTCGCGGTCCCCGAGACCGACTGAAGCGGGGCATGTCTGCCAGGGACGTGCCCCGCTTCTTCGATTCAGCCGGCACGATCGCCCTGGCGGTCGCCTAGGAGAAGGACTCACCCGGGGCGGGATCGTAGACGGCGACCGAGCCGAGCCCGCGCTCGGTGAGGGCCGCCCGCAGCTGGGCGGGCGTCCCGGCGAGGGCCGGGAACGTGCCGTAGTGGATCGGCATCACGTGCTGGACGCCGAGCAGTCCCACCGCCACGGCCGCCTGGGCCGGGCCCATCGTGTAATGGCCGCCGATCGGCAGGATCGCCAGGTCCGGCTTGTGCAGGTCGCGGATCAGGGCCATGTCGCCGAACACGTCCGTGTCGCCGGCGTGGTAGATCCGGAAGCCGTTCTCGAGCTCGACGACGAAGCCGGCCGGCTCGCCCAGGTAGAGGGGCACGCCGCCGTCGGCATTCCAGTCGCCGGCCGAATGCTCGGCCCGGGTCATCGTCACCTTCAGCCCGGCGACCTCGACCGTGCCGCCCTTGTTCATCCCCGTGATCGCATCGGAGCCACCGGCCACTTGCCGGCCGAGCCACAGGCTCAGCTCGTGGATCGCGGGCCAGGCCGGCCGGAGGCGGCTGCCGAGGGCCACTGCGTCACCCAGGTGATCGCCGTGGCCGTGGGTGACGAGCAGGACGTCACAGCGCTCGACGGCACTGGCCGGCTTGACACTGAGCGGATTGCCGAACCACGGGTCGAACAGGATCGTCTTGTCGCCGGGCGTCGTGACCTCGACGCAGGCGTGCCCGTGCCACGTGATCCGGGTGTTCTGGTTCAATGCCATCAGGTACCTCCGTCGGTCCATCGTACACTCGGACGATGCCGGCCCAGCGGATCGCGGAGAACCTCGCGTTCATCAACTGGACGCTGCTCACCGCCCTGGCCGTGGGTGCCTTTGGGGCGGTGGTCCTGATGCGCGTACGCACGACCGCGACCCGCGGTTTCCTGGGCTTCAGCGCGTTCTGCGCGGCCGGCTTCGGGCTGCTCGCCCACCTCAGCGACGGCGCCCTGGTCCAGGCGGCAGCCACGCCCGGATCGACGGTCGTGATCGACCCGGCGTGGACGGCTCCCCGGGACGACGCGCTGATCGCCTTCGCCATCCTGGCCCTCGTCTACGCCGTGGCCCTGACCCGGCCCTGGGCCCGATTCGTGGCCGGAGCGGGCCTCCTGGCCGGCGTCGCCGCCCTGGCCTGCGGGGCGCTGGCGTGGGGCGGGGGACCGCTGGGCACGGTCGTGGCCCTCGGCCAGGACCTGCTCCTGGCCGCCGCGACCGGCGGTGTCTTCGTGGCCATGATCCTGGGCCACTGGTACCTGGTCACGCCCAAGCTGCCCGAAGCGCCGCTGATCCTGCTCAGCCGCGTCCTGTTCGGGCTGGTCGCGGCCCAGGTCCTGCTGTTCGCGGCCTCGATGCTCCTTGGTGCGGGCAGCGGCGGCGGCCCGTTCTCGCCCCTGACCGGACCGTGGGCCCAGTTCATCTGGCTGCGCCTGCTGGTCGGGCTGGTCTTCCCCCTGGTTGTCTCGTGGGCCGCCATCCAGACCGCCCGTTCGCGCTCGATGGAATCGGCGACCGGCCTGCTGTACATCAACGTCGGCTCGATCGCGGCCGGCACGATCCTGGCCGCCGGCCTCTACTTTGGAGCGCGACTGATCGCATGAGGAGGATCGGATGAGCACCACCGACGGCTACCTGCCCGGGCGGCTGGAGCGCGACTACATCGAGTCGATCGGCCAGCCGCCCCAGCCCGCCCTCCTGGCGATCGAGGTCGCCGCCATCCCCGACGGCGTCCCGATCCTCGACCGGGCCGGCGGCCGGGTCCTGGCCGCCCTGGCCGCGAATCGGCGGCGGATCGTGGAGGTCGGCACGGCCTTCGGCTACTCCACCCTGTGGATGGCCCTCGCGCAGCCCGCTGGGGGCACGATCGTGACCCTCGACCCGGACCGATCGCGGACCGACCAGGCCCGGGGCTGGTGGCGGCAGGCGGGCATCCCCGACGCGCAGATCCAGGTCATCAACCGGCCCGCCCTCGATGCGTTCGCCGCGACCCCGCCCGAAGCAGGCCTCGATGGCCCGTTCGACCTGGTCTTCATCGATGCCCTCAAGCACGAGTACGAGGCCTACCTGGCGGCCCTCCGGCCACGCCTCGCGCCCGGCGCCCTGATCGTCGCCGACAACGTCCTGTGGAGCGGCGCGGTGGCCGACCCCGCCTCGACCCGGACCGGGGCAGCCGAGCTGCGGGCGTTCAACACCGCGGTCCTCGCCGATCCGGGCCTGGTCGCCACGATCCTGCCCGTCGGCGACGGCCTGCTCGTGGCCACGGTGCGCGCCTGAGCCATGCCGGCCGGCCGGTCGTCGTGAAGGTCCGGGTCCGCCTCTTCGCGATGCAGCGCGAGCTGGCCGGCCGCCGGGAGGTCGAGCTCGAGCTGCCGGCTGGCGCCTCGATCGAGACGGCCTGGCGGGCGCTCGTCGACGTCCATCCTGGGCTGGCGCCCGGCCGCTCCGCGGTCCGCTTCGCCCGCAACGGGGTCTACGCCGAGCCCGCCGAGGTGCTCGCCGAGGGCGACGAGCTGGCGTGCATCCCGCCGGTCAGCGGCGGTGCCGGCCGGATCATCGAGCTCCGCCACGAGCCGTTTGGCCTGGAGATCCTGGCCGAGCTCGGCGAGCGGCTGGCGACCGACGCCGACGGGGCGCTGTGCGGCTTCATCGGCCGGACCCGGGCGACGCCGGGCACGCCGGCGGCCGGCCAGGAGGCCGAGGCGGCGCGCCACGTGGGGCGACAGGTGGCCGGCCTCGAATACGAGGCCCACGAGACCATGGCGGCGCGCGTCCTGGAGGCGATCGCCGACGAGATCGAGGCGCGCTTCGGCGTCGAACGGATCGCGATCGTCCACCGCCTGGGCAGCGTGCCCCTCGGGGCGGTGAGCGTGGCGGTTGTTGCGGCGGCCGCCCATCGCGACGCGGCCTTCGAGGCCGCTCGCTACGGCATCGACGAGCTGAAGGGCCGGGCCCCGATCTGGAAGGCCGAGGAATTCGCCGACGGCCATGTCTGGATCGGCAGCCCGGCCCGTTCGGGGCCAGCGGAGGACCAGCGATGAAAACCTACATCAGCGTCGACATGGAGGGCATCGCCGGGATCAGCCACCCGGCGCCGACGAGTCGCGGCGATGCCGAGTACCCGGCGGCCGCCGCCCTGATGGCCGGCGAGGCGAACGCGGCGATCGACGGCGCCTTCCGGGGCGGGGCCACGGAGGTCGTCGTCAACGACAGCCACGGCGGGATGCACAACCTGGCCGCGATCGATCTCGATCCGCGAGCCCGCCTCGTCCAGGGCCAGAAGGCCTGGTCGATGGTCGCCGGGGCCGGTCCCGGGCGGGGCTTCGGGGTGGCCCTCTTCGTCGGCTACCACGCCCGGGCGGGCGATCCCCTGGGCACGATTGCCCACACCTATTCGAGCCGGCCGGTGGCCACCAGCCTCAACGGCCGGCCGGTGGGCGAGAGCGGGATCAACGCGATCGCCCTGGGCGCCTGGGGCGTCCCGGTCGGGCTGGTCACCGGTGACGACCGCGTCGCCGGCGAGACCGCCGGATGGTTCCCGTGGGCCGAGCGAGTCGTGGTCAAGGAAGGGCTCGGCCGCAACGCTGCGATCTCGGTCCACCCGACCGCCGCCCGGGAAGCGGTTCGGGCCGGCGCCGAGCGGGCCGTCCGGCGGGCGATTGCCGGCGAGATGCAGCTGCTCGTCCTCGAGCCGCCGTATGCCATCGAGGTCGCGTACCAAACGCCGGCGCAGGCCGACTTTGCCGCGTCGATCCCGGGGGCCGAGCGCTTCGGCGATACCGGCGTGCGCTTCGCTGCGGCCGACCCGCTGCTTGCCTATCGCGGTTTCCTGGCGGGCCTGCGCCTCGCGGGAATCGTCGACTGAGCGCGGGTCCCACCGTGCGCATCGGCGGCGGCCCAGCAGCGCCGCGGCCAACCTCGGGCGGCATACTGGGCGGGTGACCACGCCCACCTCGGCCGAGCCCCGCCCGGCGCAGCCAGCCTTCGGTGGTCCGGCTCCCCGCCCGCGTCCCCGCGAGCTCGGCGTCCGGATCGGGCGGCTGCCGCCCGGACCGACGAATTCGATCGTCGACGTGCACGGCATCTCCGTGGGCCACGCCTCGATCTGGCGCGACGAGCCGGGGCCGCCGGCCGGCCGGGGAACGGCCCGGACCGGCGTCAGCGCGATCGTCCCGTTCGACCCGGCCGAGCTGTTCAACGACCGGGTCGCGGCCGGCGCTGCCGTCCTGAACGGGGCCGGCGAGATGGTCGGGATCACCTCGATCGGCGAGTGGGGCGTCATCGAGACGCCCATCTTCCTGACCTCGTCGATGGCCATCGGGCGGGTCTACGACGCGGCCGTCGAGCTGCTCGTCGAGCGCGTCCCGAACGCGGGCATCGACGACGCCCTGATGCCGGTCGTGGCCGAGTGCGACGACGGCTACCTCAATGCGACCCGCACGGTCCAGGTCCAGGCCGCTGACGTGCGGGCGGCCGTCGATGGCGCCCGCGGCCCGGCGGCCGGGCCGGTGGCCGGCGGCGTGGTCGGGGCCGGCGTGGGGATGCGCTGTTTCGACCTCAAGGGCGGGATTGGCAATGCCTCGCGGGTCGTGCCGGCCGGCGACCGGTTTAGCTACCACGTCGGCGTCCTGGCCCTGACCAACTTCGGGCGCCTGGATCGCCTGACGATCGACGGCGTGCCGATCGGCGCGGCCCTGCTCGCGGATGGCTGGCCGGTGTTCGCTGAGCACGAGCAGGGCAGCTGCATCGTGGTCGTGGCCACCGACGCGCCGCTGCTGCCCAACCAGCTGACCCGGCTCGCCCGGCGGGCCGGACTGGGCCTGGCCCGGGCCGGGTCCACCGGCGGCCATGGCTCCGGTGAGATCTTCGTGGCCATCTCGACCGCCGTCCGCTCCCGGCGCGGCGCCGGGCCGCTGGTCGAGACCAGCCATCTCCACGACGGCTACCTGGATCCGTTCCTGGCCGCGGTCGTCGAGGCGAGCGAGGAGGCGGTCGTCGATTCGCTGTTCGTGGCGGATACCGTCACCGGCCGCGACGGGCATCGGCTGGCGGGCCTGCCGGTCGAGCGCACGCTCGCCCTCCTCGAGGCCGCCGGACGGCTCGGCCGGCCGGTGGACCGGCCATGAGCGAGCAGCCCCTGGCCCGGGTCGACCGTCTCGTCGAGCTGGCCGAGACGCTCGCCGCGGCGTGGGGCGCCCGGGCCAGCCTGTGCACCACGGTCGGCCAGGAACGGGCGAACCTGCGCCTGCTGGGCGTGACCGGCGTCGACCGGGCCGGGCGCCCGCTGGCCGGCGCCGCGGTCGACCGCTTCGTGGCCGGCCGGACCGACCGGCTGGCTGCCGGGATCATCCTGCCGTTCGTGGCCGCCATGGCGGAATACGACCTGGGCCCCCAGGCGTTGGCCCTCGACGTGGCCTCGGGGGCTGTCGACCTGGGCCTCGAATCCGAGATCCTCCACGATCCTCAACGGCGGGCCGAGGTCGAGGCCCGGGCGGCCCAGCTGGCGGCGTCCGCCTTCGACCGGATCGACGCGAACCGGACGGCCCGCCTCGAGCTGCTGGCCGTGATCGGCGATGCGGGCCGGCCGTGGGTCGGGGCGTCGACCGAGGAGCCCGAGGCCAGCGATGGCGCCCGCGAGGCGGGCCAGTTCGTGGCGGCGGGCGTGGATGTCGTCCGGGTCGACGTGCCCGCCAGCCGCGAGCTGGCCGACCGGCTGCACGACGCCGGGTTCGACCTGCCACCCTGGCGCGCCCGTTCGGGCAGCGGCTCGGGCGAGCCGGATCCGGCCCCGTCGGGCAGCCAGCGGGGCCTGGCCGAGGTCCGCCTGGCGATCGATGAAGCCGCGGCCGAGCGGCGGGGCTACGCCCGGCTCGCGACGGCGGCCCTGCCCCTGGCCGGTCCCGAGCAGGCCGTGGTGGCGGCCTTCGAGCGGGTCGACATCGTCGACGGCGACCCGATCGCCGAGGTCGTCGACGGCAACGTCGATCCCGACCGGGCGCTCGCCGACCATGCCTTTGCCCATCGCCTGATCGCCCGCTCGGGCTCGGTCGTCATCCTCGGCCCAGGCCCGCTCGTGGTGGCCCCCGATCTCGCCCGCGGCGCTCCATCCGGCCCGGCGACCCTGTCCGGGCGGGCCTTCGCCCTGCAGCTCCTGGGTGCGGCCATGGCACGCCGGGACGGGATCCCGGCCAACCGGATCTTCGTCGGGGCGGTCCCGCCCTGGCTGATCGAGGAGCGCAACTCGGCGGCCCTGGCGATCGGCCAGGTCCTCCTCCGTCGCGCCGCCCTCCCGGGCCAGCCGCTCGTCTTCGACGAGCCGTCGGGCGAGAGTGCCGCGGTCCGCTGGCGGGCGATCCTGGGTGCCGTCCTGCCGATCGCCGAGCGGGATGGACTGATCATCCGGCGGACGAATTCGGCCAATGCCCGGCGGGTGGTGGCCGACACCCGGGCCATCGCCAGTGTCTCGGCCGATGTGGCCGGCTCCTACGGGCCGATCGATCCACGAGGCATCGCCCTCGAGCATGCCCGGGCGACGGTGGCCGCCGCGATGGCGACCCTGGAGCGCCTGGCGACCGATGGCTGGAGCTCCGTCCTGGGCTCGCCCCTCGACCGTCCCGGCGTGGCCCGGCTGGGCGCCGATGCGGTCGTCGAGCGGACCGACGCCTTCGATCCGTTCCAGGTCGCCGGGCCGGCCCCGGACGTCCGCTGAGGGATGGCTCCGTCGACGTCCTCCGCCGGGTCGGCCAGCCCCGTCGCTGATCCGCTCGGTTACGCGGCCACCAGCTACTGGCTCGAATCCTGCGCCGACGACCTCACGCCTCGTCAAGCCCTGCGCGGCGAGATCGATGCCGACGTCGCGATCCTGGGCGCGGGCTACACCGGGCTGTGGACGGCGTATGAGCTCCTGCGCAGCGACCCGTCGCTCAAGGTCGCGATCCTCGAGCGCGAGATTGCCGGCTTTGGGGCGTCCGGCCGCAACGGGGGCTGGGTCGCCTCCGGGCTGAACGCGAGCTCCGCCCGGCTGGCCAGGCGCTTCGGCCAGGACGGGATGACCGCGATCGAGGATGCCGTCGCCGGCGCGGTCGACGCGGTCGGAGCGGCGATCGCCCGCGAGGGAATCGATGCCGACTACACCAAGGGTGGCTCGCTGACGGTCGCCCGGGGTCCCGAGCAGCTGCCCGCCCTCGAGGCCCACTGGCAGAGCCTGGAGGCAGCAGGCCGGGCCGCCGGCTATCGGCGGCTGGATGCGGCCGAGACCGCCGAGCGGATCCGGATCGAAGGCGCCCTCGGCTCGGTCTATGGCAGCCAGTACGCCGTCGTCCACCCGGGCAAGCTCGTGCGCGGCCTGGCCCGGGCGGTCGAGCGCCTGGGTGGCACGATCTACGAGCAGACGGCGGTCACCGATGTCGAGCCCGGGGCGCTGCCCCAGCTCCGGCCGGCCCTGCGCACCGCCAACGGCCTGGTCCGGGCGCGGGCCGTGGTCCTGGCCGGCGAGGCCTACCTGACCCAGCTCCGCCAGCTGCACCGCTCGCTGCTGCCGCTCTATTCGCTGATCGTGCTGACCGAGCCGGTCTCGGACGGCGACTGGGCCACGATCGGCTGGCAGGCGCGCGAGGTCCTTGCCTCGTACCGCCTGTCGGTGGACTACCTGTCGCGCACGGCCGACGGGCGGATCCTATTCGGCGGCCGGGGCGCACCGTACCGCTTCGGCTCGCAGATCGAGCCGGCCTTCGATCGCGACGCCCGGACCCACGCGCTGCTGCGGGCGTTCGTCGAGGCCTGGTTCCCGAGCCTGCGCGGGATCGGCTTCGGCCATGCCTGGGGCGGGCCGCTGGGGATGCCCCGCGACTGGATCCCGACCTTCGCCTTCGATCCCCGGTCCGGGATCGCCTCAGGCCGGGGCTATACCGGCCACGGCGTGTCGACGGCGAACCTGGCCGGGCGGGTGCTGGCCGGGCTGATCCTGGGCGAGCGCAACGAGCTGACCGCCCTGCCCCTGGTCAATCACCGCTCGCCGAACTGGGAGCCCGAGCCGTTCCGCTGGATCGGCGTCCGGTTCACCCAGGAGTCGCTCCTGCGGCTCGATGCCCGGACAGCCCGGACCGGCAAGCCGCCGACCGGCCGCTCTCTCGCGGAGCGGATCGCCGACCACTGAGCCGCCGCCGGGTTCGCCCGGATCAGGGCTCGGCCGCGACCTCGATCGCCTGGACGATCGCACCCCGCCCGCGGCGCTTGCCGGCGTACGTGGCGGCATGGACCCGGGCCAGCAGCTCGGCCTGGTCGCGGGCGTCGTCGGGGTAGGCCGCGATGCCGATCGTCAGGTCGACGCCCATCCCGCCTTCGGCGCTGCGCACGGCCGCCTGGAGCCGCTCGGCCACCTCGGCGGCCTGGCTCCGATCGAGATCGGGCAGGATCAGGGCCAGCTCGTCGCCGCCATAGCGGGCCACGACATCCTTGTTCCGGGCGCCGGCCTTGAGCATCACCGCCACGCTGCGCAGGACGAGGTCGCCGACCGAGTGGCCGAGCCGGTCGTTCAGCTGCTGGAAGTGGTCCAGGTCGCAGAACAGGACGGCGAAGTGGCCGTCGTGGTTGACGGCGTCGCGGATCTGGCGGCGGAGGAGGTCCTGGAAGGAGCGGTGGTTGACCAGGCCGGTCAGCGTATCGGTCGCGGCCAGCTCCCGGGCCCGCTGGAGGTGGGCCTGGCTGAAGGCCAGGCCGGTCTGGTCGGCCAGGCCGTGGAGCAGCTCCAGCTCGTCGGTGTTCGGGACCCGGGGCGACTCCCACAGGACTGGCAGGAAGCCCGACAGCCCGCCGTCGGAGTGGATCGGGACCATCGTGATCGAGCGCACCCAGGCCGGCAGGCCCAGCCCGACGATGATCCCGTCGTCCCGTCCGGGGGTGATCTTGAAGGTGACCGCCCGGCGGTTCTGGAAGTCGGCCTCGATGTCGCGGCCGGTGAAGCGGCTCACGCCCGAGACCGCACCGGGCTCGATCGAGCGCGTCTCGGAGCTCCGCCAGCGCAGGATGTCGTAGCCGCCGTCGGGCCGGCGCAGCGCGACCGAACGGACCCGCGCCCCGAGGAGCTCCCGCAGGCGGGCATCAAGGGCCTGCACGATCCGCGTCGGCGACTCCTGCTGGGAGAGGACGCCGGTGAACTCGATCAGGGTGGCCAGGTCGCCGCGCACCCGCCGCCCGACCCGGGCGAAGCTGCCCACGAACAGGGCATACACGAAGAGAAGCACGAACACCGTGACCTGGACCTGGGAGCTGGTCTGGTAGCCGAGCGAGGCGCGCAGCTCCACCTGGCCGATGAACACGAAGGCGCTGCTCGCGGCCGAGGCCAGCGCTCCGCTCATCCCGAAGAAGACGGCGCCCTCGAGGGCCAGGATCGGGTAGATGAAGAAGGCGATCCAATCGGGCGTGCCAAGCAGCGATTGGCCGACGAGGTAGCCGACCGCCGAGTCGACGGCGAAGGCCGCCACGGCGAAGCGCTGCCAGGCGGCCGGGCTCCGGGCGCCGCGCATCCAGAAGACCTGGACGAGGACCAGGGCGCCGATGAGCAGGAAGGCCGACACGAGGGCCACCGGCTCGGCGTGGCCGTAGAGCGGGGCGAGTCCGGCGACGCCGATCAGGCCAAGGACGCGGATCCCGAGCATCCAGCGCTGGAAGTCGAACTCGGCGACCGAGGCCCCGACGCGGGCGGCGGGGTGGGTCGCGACCCGGCCCTGGCTGCGCCAGCGACCGGCGTCGAGCAGCCGGCGGACGCGGCTACGACGCGTCCCGACCGGTGTGGCGGGATCCTCGAGGATCGTTCCGCCCAGTCCCTGGGCACCCACCTGGGTCGGTTCCACGAGCCCTCCGCTTGATCAATGGCAAGAGGACGAAGTCTCCGTCCATCGCGGCTCGAGGGGCCATCACCCGATCGTACCGGTGGCCCCGCGCCACGTGACGGCCGCCGTGCCGCGATGATGGAGCGGTGACAAGCGAGGGTCCCCACCGCCGGCCGCGACGCGTGTCGGGTGGCGTCGCCCAGCTGCCTTGGCGGACGGTTCGCAACCCGTTCAAGCCGGTCGAGATCCTGGGCGCCGACCAGGTCGAGGCGATCCACCGGGCCTCGCTCCGGATCCTGCGCGAGATCGGCTTCGAGGTCCTCGGCGACCAGGCCCTCGACCTGTTCGCGGCGGCCGGCGCCTCGGTCGACCGCTCGCGCCGCTCGGTCCGCCTGGAGGACGGCCTGGTCGAGTCGCTGGTCGCCCTCGCCCCGGCCGAGTTCCGGGTCCACGCCCGCAACCCGGACCGCGACGTGACCCTGGGCGGCAATCACCTCGTCTTCAGCTCGGTCGGCGGCCCGGCCTTCGTGACCGACCTCGATCGCGGCCGGCGGGCGGGCAACTTCGCCGACTTCGTGGACTACGTCAAGGTCATCTCCAGCCTCAACGTCGTCCACCAGGAAGCCGGCGGGCCGCTCGAGCCGACCGACCTGCCGGTCGCCACCCGCCACCTCGACATGTACGCGGCCCTGATCGGCCTGCTCGACAAGTCGTGGCACTGCCTGGGCGCCGGCCGGCGGGTCGTCGACGACGCGATCGAGATGGCCTGCCTGAGCCGGGGGATCGACCGCGACGAGCTCGTCCGCCGGCCGAGCCTGATCACGATCATCAACACCAATTCGCCGCTCCGCCTCGACGGGCCGATGTCCGACGGCCTGATCGAGATGGCCCGCCACGGTCAGCCGGTCGTGGCCACCCCGTTCACCCTGGCTGGGGCGATGACCCCGGTCTCGCTGGCCGGGGCGATCGCCCAGCAGAATGCCGAGGCGCTCTTCCTGGTCGCCCTCGCCCAGATCGTCCGGCCGGGCAGCCCGATGGTCTACGGGGCGTTCACCTCCAACGTCGACATGCGCTCGGGCGCCCCCGCGTTCGGCACGCCCGAGTACGTCAAGGGCGCCCTGGCCAGCGGCCAGATGGCCCGCCGCTACCACCTGCCCTGGCGCTCGTCGAACGTGACCGCCGCCAACGTCGTCGATGCCCAGGCCGCCTACGAATCGGAGATGGCCGTGTGGGGCGCGGTGATGGGCGGGGTGAACCTCCTGTACCAGGGCGCCGGCTGGCTCGAGGGCGGCCTGACCGCGTCCTACGAGAAGCTGATCATCGACGCCGAGATCCTCCAGATGATGGCCGAGGTGCTGGTGCCCTTCCCGGTCAACGACGCCGAGCTGGGCTTCGAGGCGATGGTCGACGTCGGGCCAGGCGGCCACTTCTTCGGCACCGCCCATACCCTCGAGCGCTACGAGACGGCCTTCTACCGGCCGCTGGTCTCCGACTGGCGCAACTTCGAGACCTGGCACGAGGACGGGGCACGGACCGCGACCGAGCGAGCCAACGGGATCTGGAAGACGCTCCTCGCGGAGTTCCAGGCGCCGCCGCTCGACCCGGCGATCGCCGCGGAGCTGGCCGCCTTCGTGGCGCGCCGCAAGCGCGAGATCGAGCGCGAGGCCTAGCTCCGGGGCGCTTCCCGCGCTGCTAGCATCGCGGCCATGGCGCCCGTCCAGTACGACTTCATCATCGTCGGCGGTGGCTCGGCGGGTTCCGCCCTGGCCAACCGGCTGAGTGCCGACCCGGCCAGCCAGGTCCTCGTCCTGGAGGCCGGCCGGCCCGACT
>DATGGC010000147.1:0-13183 GCA_035308745.1 Candidatus Limnocylindrales bacterium
GGGTGGGGGATTGGACCATTGCTAGACCTCGCTGATCGACGGGTTTGGACACCAGAAGATTATGCGCTGTACTAGCGGTGGACACAAGTCCTCACCCGGACTGGATCGCAGGTATGCGCTCTAACCAAGCACAAATCGGCACCGAGACCCGTGGCGGAGTAGCTCAGTGGTAGAGCAGGGGACTCATAAGCCCTTGGTCGCAAGTTCAACTCTTGCCTCCGCTACCAACCCCCCATTCCCGAACATGACCGAGACGACCAAGAAGCTCTTTCGACTCGCGGCCATTGACACATCCGAAGGCCCGCTCCATATCCTGTGGACCCTCGACGAGGACGGCGTCTGGGTCCTGCCCTGGGCCTCGCTCCATGCCGGCGACCAGCGCCGGCTGGGCGAGACGATCGCCCGCGTCGGGTCCTTCTCGGATCCACGGATGCCGGCCGAGATCGTCGAGCTCACCCGGGCCGGCGCGGAGTTCGTCAAGCTGACCGCCGAGCAAGCCGCGGCGATCACCCGCGAGCTGGCCGCCGACCTGCCCGTCGCCGAAACGGTCTGAGGCTGGCCCCCGCGACGAGGCCGCACGGGCGGCGGTGAGCGCGGGCCGCGCCGACGCCCCGCGGCCGGTGCCGCGCCGACGCCCGCGGCCGGTGAGCGCGGGCCGCGCCGACGCCCCGCGGCCGGTGCCGCGCCCCGAAACCTGTCGAATATTCGCCCCAGTAGTACTGCGCCGACACTAGGGCCGATTCGGTGCTGGATCCGGGCCGGGAGCCGCCCAACTTGTACCGAGCCACGCTCGGCCGAGCACGTTTCGTCCGATCGCGAGCGCCCGAGGGGCCCCGAAACCCGCCGAGTAATACTGGGGCGAATATCTGGCACATTCCGGGGCCACCGCGCCGGGCCACCGCGCCGGGCCACCGCGCCGGGCCATGGCGCCAGACGACCTCGCCCGGAGGCCATCCAGCGAACCCTCCGACCCGTACTAGTAGGTGTCCGACGATCGCCGAGTGGCCAGAGGGCGCTGATCGGGGTGGACGGTATACTCAGTTCGAGGTCGGCGCTCGGTCGCCGGTCGAATGACTCGGAGGCTCCTCGTTGAACGCTAAATTCGCCCGCAACGGGATCGTGATGCTGGTCCTCGTCGTGGGGACCATCGTGCTCCTGTGGCAGCTCCTCGGCCAGACCACGGCCGCCAGCAACACCGCCTACTCGGACTTCCTCAACAACGCCGAAGCCGGCAAGGTCGCCACGGTGTCGCAGGAGGATTCGACCCTCACCGTCACCACGACCGACGGCACCGCGACCTATACCGTCACCGTGCCCACGATCCTGACCAACGTCCTCCAGGACGTGCGGGCCGCCGAGAAGGCGGGCAACGTCAGCCATCCGGCCGTGGTCGGCGCCAAGCAGGCCCCCGACACTTCGTGGATCGGCCTGCTGGTGACCACCGCTCTGCCGTTGATCCTGATCGTCGGCTTCATCCTGTTCATGATGCGCCAGGCCCAGGGGACCAATAACCAGGCCCTCAGCTTCGGCAAGAGCCGCGCCCGGATGTTCCTGGGCAACAAGACCGTCGTCACCTTTGCCGACGTGGCCGGCGTGGACGAGGCCAAGATGGAGCTCCAGGAAGTCGTGGAGTTCCTGAAATATCCCGAGAAGTTCAACTCCCTCGGCGCCCGCATCCCGCGCGGCGTGCTCCTCGTCGGCCCTCCGGGCACGGGCAAGACCCTGATGGCCCGCGCGGTCGCCGGCGAGGCCGGGGTGCCCTTCTTCAGCATCTCCGGCTCGGAGTTCGTCGAGATGTTCGTGGGCGTCGGCGCCAGCCGCGTCCGGGACCTGTTCGACCAGGCCAAGCGCAACTCGCCGTGCATCGTCTTCGTCGACGAGATCGACGCGGTCGGCCGCCAGCGGGGTGCCGGCCTGGGCGGCTCGCACGACGAGCGTGAGCAGACCCTCAACCAGATCCTGGTCGAGATGGACGGCTTCGACACCAACACCAACGTGATCGTCGTCGCCGCCACCAACCGGCCCGATGTCCTGGACCCGGCCCTCCTGCGGCCCGGCCGCTTCGACCGCCAGGTCATCCTCGACCGACCCGACATGAAGGGCCGTACGGCGATCCTCAAGGTCCACACCAAGGGCAAGCCGCTCGACAAGGGCCTCGACGTGGAGGGCATCGCCCGCCAGTCGCCGGGCTTCTCGGGCGCCGACCTGGCCAACCTCGTCAACGAGGCCGCCATCCTGTCCGCCCGCCGCAACAAGAAGGTCATCGGGATGTCCGAGTTCCAGGAGGCACTCGAGCGGATCGTGGCCGGCCCGGAGCGGCGCAGCCGGGTGATCTCGGACGCCGAGAAGAAGATCATTGCGTACCACGAGGGCGGCCACGCTGTCGTGATGCGGATCCTGCCCAAGTGCGATCCGGTCCAGAAGGTCACGATCATCAGCCGCGGGATGGCCCTCGGCTACACGATGGGCGTGCCGATGGAGGATCGCTACCTCAAGTCCAAGACCGAGTTCGAGGACCAGATCGCCGGCCTGCTGGGCGGCAATGCCTCCGAGCGGATCGTCTTCGGCGACACCACCACCGGTGCCAGCAACGACATCGAGAAGGCGACCGACCTGGCCCGCCGGATGGTCACCGAATACGGCATGAGCGAGAAGCTCGGACCGCTGTCCTTCGGCAAGCGCGACGAGATGATCTTCCTGGGCCGCGACATCGCCGAGCAGCGCAACTACTCGGACGAGGTCGCCAAGCAGATCGACGAAGAAGTCCGGGCGATCATCGACCGGGCCTACGAGCGAGCCTACGACGCCCTGACCAGCAACCGCGAGCGGCTCGACCGCCTGGCGGCCAAGCTCGTCGCGGAGGAGACGGTCGACTCGGCCGACTTCGAGGCCCTCTTCGCCGACCTGCCGCCCAAGACCGACGTCCGGACCCACGGCTCGATCGTCGCACCGGGCGACAACGGGCCCGCCCTGGAGCCCGCGCCGAACCCGATCTGACGCCCTTCAACCGACACCAACCGAACACGGGCGAGCCTGCACGGCCCGCCCGTTTCGATTCCCGCCGGTACACTCGGTCAACCACCTACGGACCCGCCGTCGCGAGGCTGCTGCACCCATGACCGACGCCTTCGAAACGTACCTGGCGGCCAATGCCGAGCGCCGGATGGCGTCGTACCTGGAGTTCCTGCGGATCCCCAGCATCTCAGCCCAGCCCCAGTACGCGGGGTCGGTCCGGGAGGCCGCCGAGTGGCTCGCCGGCCAGCTCCGGGCGATCGGCATCGAGCACGCCGAAGTCTCCGAGACCGGCGGCCATCCCGTCGTCTACGGCGACTGGCTGCATGCGCCCGAGGCGCAGACGGTGATCGTCTACGGCCATTACGACGTCCAGCCGGTCGATCCGATCGAGCTGTGGGAGACCGCGCCGTTCGAGCCGTTCGTCAAGGGCGAGCGGATGATCGGTCGCGGCTCGGCCGACGACAAGGGCCAGATCCACATCCACCTGCGGGCGACCGAGGCGATCCTGGCCACTCGCGGGGCACTGCCGGTCAACCTCAAGTTCGTCTTCGAGGGCGAGGAGGAGTCGAGCTCGGTCCACCTCGACGCCTGGCTCGAGGCCAACAAGGAGCGCCTGGCCGCCGACCTGGCGGTGATCAGCGACACGGGCTTCTTCGAGGGCAACCTGCCGGCGATCACGGTCGGCCTGCGCGGGATCTGCTACGTCCAGGTGGATGTGACCGGGACCGCCGTCGATCTCCATTCCGGCCAGTTCGGCGGCGCAGTCCAGAACCCGGCCACGGCCCTGGCCCAGATTATCGCCGCGCTCAAGGGTCCCGACGGCCGGATCCGGGTGCCCGGCTTCTACGACGACGTCGTCGCGCTGAGCCCGGCCGACCGGGCCGCCTTTGCCGCGCTGCCGTTTGACGAGGAGCGCTACCGGACCGACCTCGGCCTGCCGGCGCTGGTCGGCGAGGCCGGCTACTCGACCCTCGAACGGCGCGGCGGGCGGCCGACGCTCGACGTCAACGGCTTGTGGGGCGGCTTCGAGGGCGACGGTGCGAAGACGATCATCCCGGCCCACGCCCACGCCAAGATCAGCTGCCGGCTGGTGACCGCCCAGGACCCGGGCACCATCTTCGAGCTGCTCCGCGCCTTCGTGCTCGAAGTGGCACCCCCGGGCTGCAGCGTCGAGGTCCAGTACCTGGGCGGCGGCCGGCCCAGCCTGACCCCGATCGACCATCCGGCGACGCAGGCCGCGGCGCGGGCCATCGAGGCGACCTTCGGCGTCGCCCCGCTGTACATCCGCGAGGGTGGCTCGATCCCGGTCTGCGCCAGCTTCGAGACGATCCTGGGGCTGCCGGTCGTCCTGCTCGGCTTCACCCCGCCCGACGACAATGCCCATGCCCCGAACGAGTCGATGTCGCTGCCCAACCACGAGACGGCGATCCGGACGGTGGCCGCCTACTGGGACGAGCTGGCCCGCCTGCCGCGCTGAGCCGCACCGGGACTGTGCAGAAATGTGGGGTCCGGACCGGTGTTTCGGGGGAGTCCCGGTGCTAGGATGCGAGAACTGGCAGCACCGGGAGGATCCATTCGCGTGAGCACCGAAGCAGCCGAGCCGGCGATCACCCAAAAGGGCGTGTGGCGGCTCGAGACCCCCAACGGCAGCATGGCGCCCCGCTCGGCGCTCGACGTGCTGGTCGACCTCAACGATCGCGTCACGAGCGGCAAGGTCGGCGAGTTCCAGCCGATCCCGCTCGGCTTCACCCCGCTCGACAAGACGATCGGCGCGGGCCTCCGGCCTGGTGAGCTCCTGCTGATCGGCGGCGCCCAGGGCACCGGCAAGACGACCATGGCCCTCCAGATGGCCCGTAACGTCGCCTCCGCCGGCCAGGCCAACGTGCTGTACATCTGCTTCGAGCACGAGGAGCAGTACCTCCTCAACCGGATGATCGCGATGGAGTCTGCCCTCGCCCACCTGCCCCACAAGACCGGGGCGATCAAGATCCAGGACGTCCGCAAGGAGATCCTCGGGTCATGGCTGGCCGAGGGCCAGTCGGGCACCCAGCTGGCCAACAACCCCCGGCTGCGCCCATCGCTCGACCGGATCGCCCGCTACGGCCAGAACCTGTTCCTGCTGCGTGGCTCGCAGACGGCCAGCACCGTCGACAACATCCGCAACCTGGTCCGCCAGCACCGCGAGCTGTCCGGCGACCGGCGGCTGATGGTCATCGTCGACTACATGCAGAAAGTGCCGGTCATTCCCGAGCCGCCGACCGAGTCGGAGAAGGTGACCTACGTGGTCAACGGCCTCAAGGACATCTCGCTGTCCGAGGACGTCCCGATGATCGCCATCGTCGCCGCCGACAAGGAGGGCCTCAAGGCGGCCCGCCTGCGCAACCACCACCTGCGCGGCTCGTCGGCGATCAACTACGAAGCCGATATCATCCTGATCCTCAACGAGAAGTACAACGTCGTGGCCAAGGTCAACATCGAGTTCAACCCGTACCAGGCGCAGCGCTTCCGCGACTGGGTGATCGTGTCGGTCGAGAAGAACCGCGGCGGGCAGGACAACGTCGACCTCGAGTTCGAGAAGCACTTCGAGTTCTCGTGCTTCGATCCGAGCGGCCGGACGGTCCAGGAAAAGCTGATCGAAGAGCGGCTCTACAACGACTGACGCCATGGACGGGAGCCATCCGTTCCCGGCGATCGTCGAGATCGTGGTCGAGATCCCGCGCGGCAGCCGCAACAAGTACGAGTACGACGAGCGAACCGGCGTGTTCCGGCTCGATCGGGTGCTTTCGTCGGCCGTCTTCTACAACTTCGACTACGGCTTCATCGAGGCGACCCGGGCCGGCGACGGCGACCACACCGATGCCCTGCTGCTGATCGACGAGCCGACCTTCACCGGCTGCCGGGTCTGGGGCCGGCCGATCGGCGGCCTCGAGATGCGCGATGAGCACGGTCCCGATTTCAAGGTCCTGTGCGTCGCCGTCGGTGATCCCCACCAGGCCCACGTCGAACGGCTCGACCAGGTCCGGCCCCACCGCCTGGTCGAGATCCGCCACTTCTTCGACACCTACAAGCTGCTCGAGGAGAAGGAGACCGAGGTCCTCGGCTGGCGCGATGCGGACGACGCCCGGCGCCTCCTGCTGGAAGACCGCGAGCGCTACGCCGAGGAGATCCGGAACCGGCCGGCGCCGGGGTGAGGGACGGCCGCCGCGGGTTCCGCCCGCCCGACGAAGCCGACGGGCCGCGGCTGTTCATCGCCCTGCCCCTGCCCGACCAGGCCCGAAGGACGATCGAGGCGCTCGTGGCGAGCGTTCGCCTGGCGCCCGAGCCGGGCGTCGGGGAGCGGCGCGATCCGAAGGACGTCCGCTGGGTCCGGATGGACGGGCTGCACGTCACCTTGCGCTTCCTCGGCCCGACCGAACCCGATCGGATCGCGGCCGCGCAGGCGGCGGTCGAAGCAGCGGCTGCCGGCAGCCGGCCGTTCGAGCTGGGCCTGGCCGGCGCCGGAGCCTTCCCCGACACGGCCCGGCCGCGGGTCCTGTGGCTGGGCCTGGCCCATGGCCTGGAGCCCCTGGCCGATCTGACCCAGCGCCTCGCCCGATCGCTCGCCGACGAGGGCTGGCCGCACGATGACCGGCCGGCCCGGCCCCACCTGACCCTGGCCCGGAGTGACGGGGTGGCGTCCGGCGCGCTGGTCGCTGGCCGGCTCATCGGGGCGGCCGCGACGCTCGACCTGCGTTGGACGGCGGACCGCCTGGTCCTGTTCGAAAGCCAGACCGGGGGCGGTCCCGCCCGCTATATCCCGCGGCTCGATCTTCCGTTGACTGCCGGCACCGAATCCGCGCCCTGACCGGCCAGTCGGGGTACGATCCGCGTGTGCCCCGACTTGCGTGCCGCTCCTGCGGGCGGCAGATCTACGCTACGGCGCCGCTCGAGTCGCTCTTCGCGGAAGAGCGCCGCTGTCCGCGCTGCGGGTCCAACTTGAACCAGGATCGGCGCGACGCCGACCGGCGCCTGATTGCCCGCCGGGTCAACCCGCCGGACGAGCCCGGACCGCCGGCCTCCGGTGAGCGCCGGGTCGCGGCTCGCCGCCAGCACGCCACCCGGCGCAGGGACTCCGGACGTACCTCGTCGCCAGTCGGCAGCAGCGCCGGCTGGGTCGACTAGAACCGTCCGGTCGTTGCGCCTCGCGATCGTCGGCCTGGGCCTGATCGGGGGCTCCATCGCCCGGGCGATCCGGGGCAATCGGGCGGCTCGCGGCTTCGACTCGATCGCCGCCTGGACACCCAGCGGACAGGGTCCGGCTGCCGCCCTCGCCGACGGGACCATCGACCGCGTCGCGCCCTCGCTGCACGATGCCCTTGCCGGTGCCGACCTGGTGGTCCTGGCCGCCGATCCGCTGAGCTGCCTCGACCTGCTCGATGCGATCGCAGCAACCACGATGCCGGGGGAGCGCCCGACGATCACCGACGTCGCCAGCTCGAAGCAGGCGATCGTCAACCGGGCCGATCTGCGCCATCTCCCGTTCGTCGGCGGCCACCCGATGGCCGGCCGCGAGAACGCGGGCTACGGCGCGTCGCGAGCCGACCTGTTCCTGGGCCGGCCGTGGGTCGTCTGTCCCGGATCCCTGGCCCGGCCGATCGATTTCGAGCGGGTCGAGCTGCTGGTCACGGCCTGCGGAGCGGAGGTCCATCGGCTCTCCGCGCGCGAGCACGACCGGGCGGTGGCCGGGATCAGCCACCTGCCCCTGGCCCTGGCCGCCGCGCTGGCCGAAGCCGTGGGCGCGGCGGATGACTGGCCGGTCGCCCGGGCATTGGCCGCCGGCGGCTGGGCCAGCGCCACCCGGGTCGCCCGGGGCGACGTGACGATGGGTGCCGGGCTGGCCGCCACCAACGCGCCCGAGCTGGCACGCCGAATTCGGGCGCTGATGGCCCAGCTCGACGACTGGCTGGCCGCGCTCGAGGCAACGCCCGACGATCCCCAGGCGACGGCCGCCCGGATTGCCATCCACCTGGCCGCCGCCCGGGAGCTGCTCGGCCCGGCGGAATGAACGAGCGAGTCCTGGTCGTACCGCGCACGGCCGTCATCAGCCGACGGGGCTGGCACGGGATCCGGACCCGCGGCCTGCCCGGCGTCCTGGCCACCATCGACCGCGAGGGCCGCTTTGAGCCGCGCGCCGAGGTCGAGCTGGATCCGCGCTGGAAGCAGGTGATTCCCTACCTCGTCGTGCGCGATGGGCCGCGCTGGTTCCTGATGCAGCGGACCCGGGGCGGAGCCGATCGCCGCCTCCACGAACAGTGGTCGATCGGCGTCGGGGGTCACCTCAACCCGGGTGACGGCGACCTGCTGGGCGGCCTCCGCCGCGAGTGGCGCGAGGAGGTCGTGGCCGACTTCGAGCCCCAGCCGCGGATGGTCGGCCTGCTCAACGACGACTCGACCGAGGTTGGCCGGGTGCACCTCGGGGTCGTCTTCGAAGCGGACGCGGCGGGCCGCCCCGTGGCCGTGCGCGAGACGACGAAGCTGCGCGGCGCGTTCGCGACCAGTGCGGAGGTCCGGGCCGTCGCCGACCGGCTCGAGACATGGAGCAAGCTCGTCTTCGAACGGCTCGACAACCCGGCTGGACGATCGGTGCGCCTATAATCGGCCCGCTGAGCCGACGCACGGCTTGAATCCTGGGGAGGCAATGGCCGCGAAGATCCTCGTCATCGATGATGACCCGAATGTGCAGCGGCTGCTGACGTACACCCTCAAGCAGGAAGGCTACGAGGTTCTCGTGGCGTCCGACGGCGCCGAGGGCTTCCGCCTGTGGCAGGCCGAGCTGCCCGCCCTGATCCTCCTCGACATCATGCTGCCGAAGGTCGACGGCTACCAGGTGGCGGCCAAGATCCGGACCGAGGAAGGCAGCGCGGCCCACGTCCCGATCATCATGCTGACCGCCGAGCGCGAGGTCGAGCAAAAGGTCAAGGGCCTGCGCGCCGGCGCCGACGACTACCTGATCAAGCCCTTCCACCCGGCCGAGCTGCTGGCCCGGATCAAGAGCCTGCTGGCCCGCTTTGCGCCGCGAGACCTGCTCGTCGGCCGCCCGCCGCTCGGCCGGGTCCTGGCGTTCTATGGGGCCAAAGGTGGCGTGGGCACGACCACGATCGCGATCAACGCCGCGATCGCGCTCCACCGCGAGCTGGGCCGCAAGGTGGTCCTGGTCGACGCCAACCTCCAGTTCGGCGACCACCGGGTCTTCCTCGACCTGGGCCTCGACCGCAAGAGCATCATCGACATCGTCACCGCTCCGTCGATCGACCTCGACCTCGTCCGGCAGGTCCTGGTCCACCACGACTCGGGCATCGACCTGCTGCTGGCCCCGCCCTCGCCCGAGACGGCCGAGCTGGTCACCGAGGAGCACCTGCCCCAGATCCTGGATCATCTCCGCTCGCTGTACGACTACGTGATCCTCGACATCGACAAGCGCCTCGATGAGATCAACCTCAAGATCCTCGATCAGGCCGACCAGTTCTTCGTGGTCATGACCGCCGACCTGTCGTGCCTCAAGAACGTCCGACTGGTCCTCGAGACGATCGGCCACCTGGGCGTCGAGGCGAACAAGGTCCACCTCGTCCTGAACCGCTCGAACGCGTTCACCGGGATCAGCCAGAAGAATGCCGAGAGCGCCCTCAAGCGGACGATCGAGTTCCAGGTGATCAACGAGTACCGGGGCGCGATCAGCGCCCTCAACAGCGGTGCCCCGTTCATGTACACCAAGGCCGATTCGCCGCTTGGTCGATCGCTCCTCGACTTTGGCCGGACGATCGACAAGGCATTCTCGGGCGGAGCGCCCCAGCCGGCCGGCGCGACGCGCTGAGCTCCGGCGGCAGCCGGCGATGATCCCCGGCCGGTAGGCTGGGCCAATGGCTGACGGCGGCGACCCGGACCGGATCCTCGAGGGCCTCAATGACGCTCAGCTGACGGCTGTCCGGGCGACGAGCGGGCCGGTCGCGATCCTGGCCGGAGCGGGCACCGGCAAGACCCGGGTGATCAGCCGGCGGGCGGCCTACGCCATCGAGACCGGGGTCGTGGGCGCCGCCGAAGTCCTGCTGGTCACGTTCACCGACAAGGCGGCGACCGAGATGGCCGGTCGAATGCGCGACCTGGGCCAGCCCCAGGTCACCGCCCGGACGTTCCACGCCCAGGCCCTGTCCCAGCTGCGCCACTTCTGGCCGGCTGGTCACGATGGCGCGCCGCCGCCGGAGATCCTCGAATCCAAGCTCCCGATCCTGGGCCGGATCGCCCGGCAGCTGCCCGGCGGCTACCGCTACACGCCGGTCAAGGACCTGGCCGGCGAGATCGAGTGGGCGAAGAACCGCCGCCTCGGGGCCGGGTCGTACGCGCTGGCGACCGTCGCGGCCCGGCGTGAGCCGCCGGTTCCGGTGGAGCTGATGGCCCGGATCTTCAATGACTACGAGCGGGCCAAGGCTCGCGCCGGCCGGATCGACTTCGAGGACATGCTCCTGGCTACGGTCGAGCTGCTCGAGACGGATCCGGCCGCGGCCTCGATCGTCCGGGCCCGCAAGCGCTGGTTCAGCGTCGACGAATACCAGGACACGAATCCGCTCCAGGAACGCCTGCTGGCGTTGTGGGCCGGCGACAGCCGCGATGTCTGCGTCGTGGGTGACGAGGACCAGACCATCTACAGCTTCACCGGAGCCTCCAGCGACTACCTCCGCGACTTTGCCCGCGGCCACCCCGGAACCACGATCGTCGAGCTGACCGAGAACTACCGCTCGAGCCCGGAGATCCTGGGCTTGGCCAATCGCCTGCTGGCCGGGGCGCGCCGGCACAAGACGCTCAGCGCGACGCGGCCCTCGGGACCGGCGCCGACCGCCGCTGCCTACGCCGATCCCGACGCGGAGCTGGCCGGCTTGGTGGCCGGCATCCGGGCGCGCCTCCGCGAGGGGATCCTGCCGGCGGAGATCGCGGTCCTGGTCCGGCTCAATGCCCAGCTGCCGCCGATCGAGGCGGTGCTGACCACCGCCGCGATCCCCTATGTCGTGCGCGGCGGCCGGTTCTACGAGCGGACCGACGTCCAGGTCGCGATCCGGGCGATCCGCCAGGCGAAGCTCGAGGCCCGGGGCAGTGCCCTGGGACCGGCGGTCGAAGCGCTCTTCCGCGCGTCGCTCGGCTATGACCCGGCCGCGACCCGGGGCGGCCCCGAGGAGCGCGAGCGGGCCGCCGACCTCGGCGTCCTGCTGGCGATCGCCGCCGAGTTCGCCGGTCGCCCGGCGGCCGACGGCGAACCGGCCGGCGCGACCGAGCTGCTGGCCGAGCTCGGCCGCCGGGATGCCGCCGAGCGTTCGGGCTCGAGCGGCGGCCTGACCCTCTCGACCATCCACCGGGCCAAGGGCCTCGAGTGGGACGCCGTCTTCCTGCCCGGCCTCGAGGACGGGGTCCTGCCGATCGGCCAGGCGGCCGGCGATCCGGTCGCGATCGACGAGGAGCGCCGGCTGCTGTACGTCGCGATCACCCGGGCCCGGCGCCACCTGGCGATCTCGTGGGCCGGCCGGCGCGCGGGCGCGAACGGCCGCGAAGGCAGCCGCCGGCCGTCACGCTTCCTGGCCGACCTGGGCATCGGCCGGTCCGCCCCGGCAGCGGCTGCGCGACGCACCGCCGAGCCGGCTCGCCCGCGGGAGCGGATCGCGCCCGGGCCGGGCGAGGCGGCCGGCTTCGAGGCACTCCGGACCTGGCGCGCCGAACGGGCCCGGTCCGACGGGGTCCCGGCCTACGTGATCGCCCACGACGCGACATTGCTGGCCCTGGTCGAAGCCCGGCCGGCCTCGCTGGCCGACCTCGGCCGGGTGAAGGGCATGGGTCCCGGCCGGCTCGAGCGCTACGGGTCGGAGATCCTGGCGGTCCTCGCCCGATCCTGACCCAGCCTGTCGATTTCGCCGGCCCTGTTCGTTGTAGAGGTGAGGGCCAGCGAGGCGCGAATGACCTCGGTCCTGATCAGCGGAGAACCGGAACGATGGCAGACGCACGCGTCATTCACTTCGAGATCGTGGGCAAGGACCAGAAGGCCCTCCAGTCGTACTACGCCAACCTGTTCGGCTGGAAGCTCGACACGAGCAATCCGGGCGGCTACGGGATGACCGATCCCGCCGCGACCGGCGTGATCGTCGGCGTCGGCGCGACCCCCGACGGGTCAGCCGGCCACGTCACCGGTTACGTCACGGTCGACGACATCGACGCGACGCTGGCCAAGGCCGTCGACCTGGGCGGCTCGGTGATCATGCCCAAGTTCTCGCCCGGTCCCGGGGCGACGATCGCCCTCGTCGCGGATCCCGAGGGCCACATCCTGGGCCTGACCCAGATGTAGGCCGGGCGGCCGGGCGCTGACCGTCCGCCGCTGCCTCGGCGGGCCATCGGACCTTCGAGCCCGGTGGCCCGTTTTGGCGCCCGTCAGCGTCCGGTGCGGAACGGCGTCCCGTGACCGGGAATCACGATGTCGGCGGCCATCAGCAGTCGCGCCCGGCTCGTCTCGAGGGCAGCCTGGTCGGCCGCCAGCGGGTCGATCTCGGGCGTCCGGTCGCCCCGCCACCAGGCGTGGGTCATGGCGTAGGTGGCGTCGTCGGCCGAGACGATCAGCGAGGCGTCCTCGTCGGAATGGCCGGGCGTCAGCCACAGCTGGCTGTTGGCCGCGAGGTGGTAGCCGTCGCCGTCGTGGTCGAGCCATTCGTCGCCGATGTAGCGGGCCCAGAAGTCGACGACCTCGGCGGCCGGGAAGAGGGCCACGTTGATCGTGTGGTCCGGGTGGTGATGGGATAGGAAGACGTGGCTGATCGATTGGGTGGCCACGCCCAGGGCGGCCAGCGGATCGAGGATCAGCGACCGGCTGGCGACCATCCCCGGGTCGACGATGATCCGGGCGTCGCCGTCGATGACAAGCACCACGCTGCTCGCGACCCGGTCGCCGGCGTAGCCGGCATGGAGGAGATGGACGCTGGTCACGAGCCCATGGTACGGACCCGACCCACGAGGTGTGCGACCGACCCTGCTGTCAGGCTCGCGTCACGGATCCGAAAGATGGCCGGGGCGACAGTCTGGCCATCGCTTCCGGCACCCGTCGGGAGCCCGCACGGAGGTCCGGCCATGGTTCGCCCCAGCTATCCGATCGGCGACGTCGTCG
>DATGGC010000148.1:0-10884 GCA_035308745.1 Candidatus Limnocylindrales bacterium
AGCTGACCGGCGAGCCCGAGAAGGACTGGCACTACACGATCTTCGGCGACTCCAAGGACCAGTAGCGCGAATCCGGTTACGGGCCCAGGGCATCGTCCATCCGGCTGGCCGGGACACTCGGCGAGGGTGGGCCGGATCCGGCGACAGCTCAGGCGGCGCGGGCCAGCGCAGGAGCCCCCGGATCACGTCCGGGAGAGTGGACCCACCGAACGCGATCCATGAGGCTCTGGCGGAAGGTAGCCAGGGACATACTGCGATCGAGCCACGCCGGGCCGATTTGATCTTGCAACCACCTAACGCACTCGCTACGCTCGCCGCGAAATGCGAGGCCCGGCCCTCGCGGAGCATCGAGACGAATGCCCTACCAACGGCTCGCCCGCCACGTCCTCGAGGAATGGCGCCTGCTCGAGCGCCGCCTGGCAGAGGTTGACCCGCGCTCGCCCGAGGAGGAGCAGCTGATCGCCGAGGCGCACGCGCTGCGCGACGAGTACCAGCATCTGATCGAGGAAGCCGAAGCCCACCATCGGCCCACTCCGCCGCCATTCCCGGAGGACGCCCTCCAGCTCATCGAACCGCCCGCTCCGACCGACGAGCTCGGCGACGGGCCGGACCTTCCGCTCGGGGGCCCGACGAGCGGTCGTTAGGGCCATACGCGATCTGACGTACCCCGATGCCTTCAAGCTCATCCGGTAGAACGCCACCTCGGCCAGCCGCCCTCATCACGGCTCCTCATGACGAAATCGTCATGACAGACGCCGAAGCACGGCCGATACTGCCGCCCTTCGTAGGGGCGGGGGAACCCATGGACATGCTTCGGATCGCGGACCAACAGCTCTCGGATTCCGACCAGGCGACGAGCAAGGCTGACCAGGGCCGCTCGGACACCGATCAGGCCCTCTCGACCATCGACCAGGCCCATTCGGACGAGGACCAGGAAGCGTCGGACCTCGATCAGATCGCCGCCGACATCGACCACGACGCGAATGATCATCTGACCACCAAGACCGAAGCCAAGTACCAGCTGGCCCGCGCCAAGCGCGAGCGCCGAACCCAGGCTCGCATGGCCACCCGCGAGACACGCATCCGGACGGCAACCGAGCGCGACGGCTCGGCCGACCAACGGGATCGGGTCGCGGAACGCCGCGATGGCCTCAGCGACGGCCGCGACGCCGAGGCGGCAAAGAACATCGACGAGCTGTCGGTCGTCCCCGACCGGCCGATCGGGGCGCTACCCCGCGCCAGGAAGCTGCGGCCAGCCGCAGCTTCGAGCCCCGCCCATCGAGGGGAGATTCAATAGGCGAAGCTCGGTTCAGAAGTCTGCGCCCCCAGTTTCGCCCCCCAGTTGGTGCGGACGCAGCCGGATCCTTCACGATCATCGGCGACCCCAAGCCGTAGGGCCCTGCCCCGGCAGAATCAAGGAGTGCTGGACCAACCGGTCCAGCACTCCTTGGATTCGTGCCGGCCGTGTGCCGGCCGGGAGGCGGTCCTAGACCGAGTTGCCGACCGTGCTGAGGATCTTGGAGACCTGGCCGCCCAGGAAGATCAGGGCGATGATCGCGACGATCGCGATGAGGGCCAGGATGAGGGCGTATTCGGCCAGACCCTGGCCTTCGTCATCAGAGCGGAACGAAGCGATGAGTGCAGAGATGTAGCTCGTCATGTTGGCGGTACCTCCTTTCCCTCGAAGTCCGACGCCCTGGTGGACGCGGCGTGACCTGCCCGAGGGCCGGCCACCACCAGAAACGATCGACAGCCCCGGTCGTTACGGAGGGCCTGGGGTTGGTGCCCTGAGGCACCGTCGAAAGGTCCAGGGCAAGGTTCCAATGGGACTATTGGGTGGCAAGAGCGTCCTCGCTCCATCCGCTTCTCCCGCTGCCCAGATCACTCGTGCCGTAACGGCGTGTGCCCGGAGTCGTTCCTAGATGCATGACCCCGCCCTCGATCGCACCGTGGCGCAGGCCAGGGCGGGCGACCGGGCGGCCCTCGCCGCGCTCTACGACCTCTTTGCCAGCCGGGTCTACCGATTCGCCCTCGTGCGCGTCCGGTCGTCCGCGGACGCCGAGGATCTCCTCCAGCGGATCTTCGTCAAGGTGATCGAGGGCCTGCCGCGCTACGAGGAACGCGGCCTGCCGTTCGCGGCGTGGCTCTTCCGGATCGCCCGCAACACGGTGATCGACCACGAGCGCACGCTCCATGAGCATGCCAGCCTTGATGACATCGCCCAGCGAGTGGACGACCGGGCCGGACCGGAGGCGCTGGCCGATGCGGCCTTCGAACGCGAGACGATCCGGACGGCGCTCGAGCAGCTGACGCCGGAGCAACGCGATGTGATCGCCTATCGCTTCTTCGCAGGCCTCTCGCCGGCCGAGATCGGCCTCCTGATGGACCGCCGCGAAGGGGCGATTCGGGCCCTCCAGTTCCGGGCCATCCAGACGTTGCGCGACAACCTTGGTCGCGACGCCGCAGCCATGAGCTCGGGGATGATCGCGTGAGGACGATCCTCCGGTTCCCATCCGGCTCGGTCTCGGAGACGCTGGCCAACGTCCGGGCGGAGCGCGACCTGGCGACCCGGATCGACCGCTCGTTCCAGCCGGATCCCGACGCGATCGCCCGCGTCCGGAGCGCCATCCTGGCCCAGGCCCCGGTCATCGGCCCGGCACCCGTTGTGCCCGGCGCGGCCCCACGGCAGCGCTGGTGGGCCGCTCGCCCAGTGACCCTGGCAGTCCCGGCCCTCATCGCCCTGGCAGTCGCCGTCACCGCCGGCTGGGCGATCCTCGGCCCGGGCTTGAACCCGGCGACGGGGCCCGGACCGGGCAGCTCGGGGTTGGCGCTGACCTCCGCAGCCCCAACGGATCCGGCGAGCGCCGACCTCGACGAGTCGGCGTCGCTGGCCCAGCAGATCGTCTCCGCCGCCGGGACGGGCGACGCAGCCGCCCTGGCCGTGGCCCTCGATGGCTACCAGGCCAAGCTGGCCAGCCTGCGGACGGACCTGGCCAAGCCGGGTACGGATCGGGCGGCCGTGGTCGTTCACCTCCGCTCCCAGGTCGCCGACCTGCGAGCCATCACGACCTCGATCAGCGCCGCGAACGCGAAGAAGCTCGGCCAGATCGAGGCCGAGGTCGACGAGCTGATCGGCTCCGTTCCCGTCGATCCAACCCCGCAGCCGACGGCGCCCGGCAAGAGCGACCACAACAAGGCCACCCCGACGCCGCCATCCGGCGATCCGGGCCCGACCGACCCCACCCCATCGCCGGGCAAGGGCAAGGGCAACGGCAACGGCAACGGGAATGGGAACGGGAACGGCAACGGGAATGGCAACGGCAACGGGAATGGCAATGGCAACGGCAACGGGAATGGCAATGGCAACGCCGGGGGCAACGGCCACGGCAATGCCGGCGGCAACGGGAACGGCAAGGGCCACTGATCGCGCGCGGCTGCTTGACCGGACTTTCGTAACGCCGGGCTGGGACGTTCGTTCCAACCGGCGTGACCCCGAGAACCCCGTCCCAAGGCCGCCGAACCAGTGTCGATAAGACACGTGGCCAGAGCGTTGTCGAGTTCGCGATCGTCGTGCCGGTTTTCCTCCTGCTCATCCTGATCGCCATCGACTTTGGGCGTCTCTATTTCTCGAATATCGAGGTCACGAACGCGGCCCGCGAGGCGGCCGCCTACGCTGCCGCGAATCCGAGCGACACGACCGGGATCCAGCTCCACGCGACCCAGGAGGCGAGCTCCCAGACCCAGGCCGGGAGCGGTGCGATCACGGTGACGACGACGTGCGCCAATAGTGTGGGCACCTCGATCACCTGCTCCAGCGCCGCGGGCGGCACGGGCAGCGGCAACACCGTATCGGTCAAGGTCAGCGAGGCCTTCAGCTTCTTCACGCCGCTCATCAACACCTTCTTCGGCAGCAACCTGCATATGAGCGCATCGGCCAGCTCGGCCGTCCTCGGCTTCGCCCCGGGCGCAGGTGGGACGCCACCGCCCTCGTGTTCGGCCCCTACCGCCTCATTCACGGCAACGACCAGCGGCCTGACGGTGAACCTCGATGCATCGGCGTCGACGCCCAGCACCGGCCAATGCGCGATCGCCGGCTACTACTGGGACATGGGTGATGGCGGAACGCCGAATCCGCCGGTGACCGGCCGGACGGCGTCCTACACGTATGCCTTCAACGGCGTGTACACGATCACCCTGAACACGGCCAACTCGAACCCGACCTACGGCACCACGTCGAAGTCCGTCGTGGTCAATACGGCAACGCCCACTCCGACGCCGACGCCCACCCCGACGCCGACGCCCACCCCGACGCCGACGCCCACGCCGTCCTGCACGGTCCCGACGTTCACCTCGTCCTTCACCGGCAACGGCAACGGCGTCAAGGCCGACCAGATGACCTTCTACGGGGCTTATTCGAACGCCCCGGCGCCGACGTCGTGGGCCTGGACGTTCGGCGACGGCAACTCAGCCGGTGGCCAGACCGTCTCGAACAACTATTCGGCGCCTGGGACGTATGTGGTGAAGCTCACGACGTCGAGCGGCGCCTGCGTGACGTCGGTCACGAACTCGGTGGTGGTCCCGTGAGCCGCGCCCACCGCCGACGCCGGACGGCCGGCCAGGGCCTGGTCGAGTTCGCCCTGGTCCTGCCCGTCTTCTTCCTGTTCCTGTTCGGCCTGATGGACGTCGGACGCCTGGTCTACATGGACTCGGTCCTGTCGCAGGCTGCCCGGGAGAGTGCCCGGCTGGCGTCGGTCGAGGCCGACTGGATGGGCTCGTCAGACCCAAGCTGCGGAACCCTCGGCGGACCGGTCTGCCCGGCGAACTTCGCGGCGCTCCAGGCCGACGTGACGGCCGCGGCCAACCGGATGGTCGCGCCGTTCGCCTCCGTCGGCAGCATCTACATCAGCTGCGACCCGCAGGGCAGCGCGCCGTCCGGCTCGTGGACGGGAACATCGTGTGCCAGCAACACCCCTGGCCCACCCAACTACAACGTGGTCTCGGTCCGGGTGATTCTCACCTTCCATCCGATCACTCCAATTATCAGCTCCATCGTGGGCACGGTCACGACCTCGGGCTCAGCCACGATGGTCATCAACTAGGTGGATCAGATGTTTCGATACAAGCAACGAACCGGCGCCCGTGGCCAGATCCTGGCCCTCTTCGTCTTGAGCCTTCCAGTCGTGATCCTGGTCGTTGGCCTGGTGATCGACGGCGGGACGGCGCTGACCCAGCGTCGAGGCGCCCAGAACGCGTCCGACTTCGCCGCCCTGGCGGGGGCTCGGGTGATTGCCGAGTGGATCGGCGGTGACACCGTGAACGGCACCGACGCCAACGTGCAGGCCACGATCACCACCTCTGTGGCGGTCAACGGGGGAGCCGCGCTCACCTTCGGCAGCCCGAATGGGCCGAAGTACGTGAATGCGAACGGCGCCGCGGTCGGTTTCGTGGGCACCGGCGGAATTCCGACCGGCACGGTGGGTGTCGTCGTCAATTCGAGCCGAACCTGGAATCCGTACTTCCTGGGCATCATCGGGATGAAGAACTGGTCGGCCAGCGCCGTCGCCACGGCGCGCGGCGGGTACGCCGCCGGGGGACCCGGCGGCAACGTCTTTCCGGTGGGGATCGCCGAGGCGTTCTTCAACGGTCGAACGCCCTGCTCGGGCGCCGTCAGCAGCGGTGCCAACTGCGTGCCCCAGCAGCTGACGCCGGGCGACCTCAATGTCCCGGGCGGCTTCGGCTGGCTGAAGTTCGGCTGCAGCGGCTACGGCCTGGGCCAGGGCAGCAGCGGCGGCTGCGACAACAGCAAGCCGTTCCTCCAGAGCGAGATCGGGCCGCCGGCAGACAGCTACGGCTGCTGCACCCAGGTCGGATTGCCGGGCAGCCCCGACAAGATCGGCAGCCTGCCGGGCAACAAGGTCAGCGCGGACTGCTCGTACTACATCACCAACAACATCGTGGTCACCATCCCGGTCTGGGACTCGGCCGGTGGCACCGGTTCCAACGCCTGGTACCACATCGTCGGCTACACGGGCTTCCAGCTCACGGCCTGCGATGGCGGCAAGGACATCCAGGGCGTCTGGCGGGTGCCGTTCTTCACCGGTCCGACGACATCGACCCCCGGATTTGCCGGTGCCCCGCTGGCCGTCCAGCTGATTCACTAGACACCGTCCGGATCGGGTAGCCGCGCGCAAGCGACCTCGATCGCCTGGTTCCTGGCGAGCAAGGCGGCCCGTGTCGCGCGTAACGAATGGTTGATTGGGCCGTTTCGTCACCAGCCACCTTGGGCGAACCCAACGGAGCGAACCAATCTGATGAAGAAAGCTGCCGCGGCGACCGCCGCGATCTTCGGCCTTGCCTTGACTGCCGGCGGCGTCTTCGCCGCCTCAAGCCACGCTACTCCCACCCACGGCTCAGTCGTGAGTGTCGTGGCCCGCGACGGATCCACCGTGGGCGGTCCGAACGACAATCACGGTTGGGCGGTCAGCACGCTGGCCCGTGGGACCCACGGCGCGTCCGTCCCGACCACGGTGACGGTCAACGCGGCGCCGACCTCCGACCCGGGCACCCAGGGCGCCCACGGCGCCGCCGTGAGTGCGGTTGCCCAGGACAAGACAGCCGTCGGTGGGCCCAACAACAACCATGGCGGCGCAGTCAGCGCTGTTGCTCGCGGTTCGCACGGCTCGGGTGGAACCGACGGCAAGAGCCACGGCAAGGGCACCGGCAAGGGCTCCGGCAAGAGCTGACCCGGTCGCGTGGCATTGCGGTTGGCGCGGCGGCGCGGGGTCGACTTCATGCGGTACTGGGACTTCGCGCCGATTGCAGGGCGTCGCCTCCTGGCTCAGGGTGATCTCCAGCATGGACTCACCAGGCCGGATCGCGTCGCCCTGCTCCCTGCCCGGGGTGTCGGCCCCGGATGCTTGATGTCGCCGGGACGGTCCAGGCCGTCCTTGTCCAGCGGACCGTCGCCAAGGCGAGGTCGGGTGATCCCGATGCCATCGCCCGTCTCTACGACCTCTTTGCCGACCGCGTCTACCGATTTGCGCTCGTTCGAGTCGAGTCGCGCGCTGATGCCGAAGACGTCCTGCAGCAGACCTTCGTCAAGATGATCGAGGCGCTGCCGCGCTACGAGGATCGCGGGCTGCCCTTCGCGGCGTGGCTCTTCCGGATCGCCCGGAACACGGTGATCGACGTCGCCCGGTCGGATCGAGGGCATGCCGATCTCACGACGGTTGCCGAGCATGCCGATGATCGTCGCGGCCCGGCAGAGCAGGCCGAAGCCGCGAGCGATCGGGCTGCCGTTCGGGCGGCCATTGGCCGCTTGACCCCCGACCAGCGGACCGTCATCGAGTACCGGTTCTTCGCGGGCCTGTCGCACGGCGAGATCGGGCGCCTGATGAATCGCCGGGAAGGCGCGGTCCGAGCACTCCAGTTCCGGGCGGTCGAGGCGCTTCATGAAGAGCTTGGTGCGCTGCTGGGCCTCGACGGGGCGTCAGAGGTGGGGTCGTGACCGGCCGCCGCAACGACGAGGCCTTGGCGAAGCTCGTGGAGCGAGCCTTCTCGACCGACCCGGCCGCCATTGCCCGGGGTCGTGCCCATGTCGCCTCCCAGGGCCGGGCTGCCGTACCAGCGGCCAGTCCAGCGCGACGGTCGTTGCGGCTCGGCCGATCGATCCTGGGGGCTGGCGCCCTGACCGCCGCCGGCCTGCTCCTCGTCTTCACCATCGCCGGGCGCAATGCGCCGGCCCCGCTTGGCGGCCTCGGCCCGACCACGCCTTCGGCGACGGCGGCGATCGCGGCATCGATCGAGCAGAGCTCGTCGGACCTCGACGCCGTCCTTGTTGCCGCGCAATCGGGCAATTCGGCAAATCTCGCAGTGCTCCTCGCGGCGTACCAGGCGGATCTCACGACGATCGCCGGCGGCCTGGACCAACCAGGCACGGACCGGGTGGCCGCGCGAACAAATCTCGAGGTCGAACGGACCAAGCTGGAACGCGCGTTCGAGCTTGCGTCCGCCGGTGACAAGGGCCTGGTTGCCGGTCTGCAGGCCAAGCTCGACCGGCTCATCGCCGAGCTGGGCGTTGCGCCGACCGGCGGGCCCGGCCATGGCAACGGCGGTAGCCCAGGGACCGGCGGCAATGGCAACGGTTCGGGCTCGGGCTCGGGCAGCGGCAACGGCGGCGGAAGCGGCGGCAATGGCAATGGCGGCGCCGGCGGTCCGGGCAGTGGCAATCGGGGTGGCGCGAGCTCCGGCAACAACGGCAAGGGCCACCCGAAGGTCAAGTAGGCCGGTCCCCGGCCAAAGGTCCCGGTCATCACCGGGATTCGTCCTGCGCACCGAGTAACGACTCGACGGCTCGCCCGTTGTATTCGCAATGGTCGAGCAAGGCAACGGCGCCTCCGTCCCCGTCGGTTCGCCATCCGGGGGCGATTCCACCGTTCAAGCCAGGCCCACGACCAGGTTTGGCGTCACCCACGAGATGGCGCGGCGTCTGCGCGATGCCTATCCGGCCGATCCGGAACGCATCGCGCGGGTCAAGGACAACCTGCTCCGGTTGCCGGCGAACAACCCGCAACCGGGCCCTGAGAACGGATATGGCAATCGCCCCTAATCGGCTTCCGCTCAGCCGTCGCCTTCGTCGCCCGGTCTCCGTCGCAGCGAGGCGAACCTCGCCCCGCGGCCAGAGCCTGGTCGAGTTCTGTCTCGTCCTGCCGATGCTCCTGCTGATCATCTTGTTCGGACTCGACTTCGGCCGCGTCTTCCTTGGCTGGGTCGAGCTGAACAACGTCGCCCGCGAAGCCGCCGATTACGCCGCCCAGAACCCGGGGGCCTGGAACACGAACACGCCGGACGCAGCGGCCCAGGCCGAATACCGGCGCCTCGTGACGGCCGACGCGAGCGGCATCAACTGCTCGCTGCCCAGCCCGATCCCGGCGCCGTCATTTCCTGATGGCTCGAATGGCGCCCACCCAATCGGCGAGCTGGTCTCCGCCCAATTCACCTGCAAGTTCCAGCTGATCACCCCGATCATCAGCAACATCGTCGGGACCAACGGCCTCCTGTCGGTGAGCGCTTCGGCGGCCTTTCCGGTGACGTACGGCACGATCCAGGGGATCCCGGTGGGAACCGCCGTGCCGACGTCCACGCCGAGCCCGAGCCCGAGCGTCAACCCGTCTGCCAGCCCCTCCCCGAGCCCGTCGCCCAGCGCCGTCCCGTCGTGCATCGTGCCGACCCTGACCGGCCTCCAGACGAACAAGGCCCAGGCGCCCTGGACCGCAGCCGGATTCTCGACCTCGGTGATCTTCAGCCCCCTGGCGCCGCCGCAATACAACATCGGTTCCCAGACGACCGCGGCTGGGACCAGTGAGCTGTGCACGTCCACGATCTCGGTGTCGAAGTGATGCGCCGCCGCTCGGACGCACGCGGCCAGGGGTTGATCGAGTTCGCGCTCGTCCTGCCGATCATCGTCCTGATGTTCGTCGCGATCTTCGACTTCGGCCGGGCGGTCTACGCCCTGAACACCGTGGCCAATGCCGCTCGCGAGGGTGCCCGGGTCGCCGCCGTCGACCAGGTCCTGACCAGCCCCGACTGCGTCGAATCGATGCCGGTCGAGGACCCCAACAACCCCCACTGGTCGATTCGGACCTGTGCCGTCTCCGCGGCCCAGGCCCTCGGCCTGCCGACCAGCGCCGTGACGGTCAGCTACGCCGCGCCGCCGGGCATCAATCTCAGCTGTGCCCCGACCCTCCACGTCGGCTGCATCGCGACGGTCACGGTCCAGTACACCTGGACGGCCATCACGCCGCTCATTGGCGGCTTGATTGGCCCCGTTTCGATCTCATCCAGTTCGCAAATGCCAATCGAGCGCGTCTTTCCCTAAGGAGTTCAGAGCGTGCGAGCCACACATCGAGCAAGGAATCGAGAGCACGGACAGGCACTCGTGTTGATGGTCGGCGGGATGGTCGCCGTGATCGCCATGGTCGGCCTGATCGTGGACGGCGGCAATGCCTGGTCGCAGCAGCGGATCGTCCAGAACGGATCCGATGCCACGGCAGAGGCGGCGGCGATCGTCATGGCCCAGCGGTTCGCCGGCGCGTCCACGCCGGCCAGCGGCTGGGATGCCACGGTGGAAGCCGCAGTCTCCACGACGGCAGCGGCCAACGGGATCACGGTCCCGGCCGCGTATTACACCGATATCTGCGGGATTCCCCTGCAGGCCGACGGATCGGCCGCCCTGAACGCCGACGGCTCGGCCAACCTGGCCGTTGCAGATGCAGTCGGGTCCGGGGCGTTGCCGGCGACCCTGAGCACGACGCCCGATTGCCCGAGCCACGTCGTCGGCCGGGCCGCCGGCGTCATGGTCCTCGGTCGCAAGGTCATCTCGACCTATCTCGCCGGGGTGGTCGGCATCCCGTCGATCACGGTCAGCAAGCAATCGACCGCCGCGGCCGGGTACCTCCAGGAGTCGTGTTCGGCCGACCAGGGCGCCGCCTGCGCCCTCCTGCCAGTGACGATCCCGGTCGATATCGTCACCTGCGACGGATCGAACAATCCGGTCGACACCGGTACACCGTGGGTCCTGGGGCAGGTCTACAAGGTTCCGTTGTGCAAGAACGGGCCCGGCAATGTCGGCTGGCTCGATTGGACACCGCCAGGGGGCGGAACGTCCGAGCTGATTCAGTCGATCCAGACGCCGAACAACCCGGCCATCAGCCTGCCGTCCTGGCAGTACATCACCTCGACCGGCAATCCCAACTCAGCCGGGGTGGAAACGGCGATCCGGGCGTACGACGGCGACACCGTCCTGATTCCCCAGTTCGACCTGACCTGCAACACGGGCAACAACAGCGCGCCGCCGGACAGCACCAGCCCGGCGATCAACACGGC
>DATGGC010000149.1:0-3154 GCA_035308745.1 Candidatus Limnocylindrales bacterium
GTAGGCCCGCCCGGACATCGCGTAGTTGCCCGCCCCGAAGCTGCCGCCGACGATCACCGTGAACTTGGGCACCCCGGCGCAGGCCACGGCCATGACCATCTTCGCCCCGTCCTTGGCGATCCCACCCGCTTCGTACTCGCGGCCGACCATGAACCCGGTGATGTTCTGCAGGAAGACGAGCGGGATCCGGCGCTGCGCCGCGAGCTCGATGAAGTGGGCGCCCTTGAGCGCCGATTGGCTGAACAGGATCCCGTCGTTGGCGATGATCCCGATCGGGTAGCCGTCGAGGTGGGCGAAGCCGCATACCAGGGTCTCGCCGTAGAGCGGCTTGAACTCGTGGAACCGGCTGCCGTCCACCAGCCGCGCGATCACCTCGCGGACCGCCAACGGGCGGCGGAGATCGGCCGGAATCGCGGCGTACAGGTGGGTGCCGGCCTCCGCGTCCGCCGCGACCGCCGGCGGCTCGGGCGCGCGGCGCACCCAGGGCAGGCTCGGCCCGGGCCGATTGAGGTTGGCCACGATCGAGCGGCCGAGCGCCAGGGCATGTTCGTCGTCGAGCGCTTCGTGGTCGACGACGCCGCTGATGCGGGCATGGACGCTGGCGCCACCCAGGTCCTCGGCGCTGACGTCCTCACCGGTCGCCGCCTTCACCAGCGGCGGCCCGCCCAGGAAGATCGTGCCGGTGCCCTTGACGATCACCGTCTCGTCGCTCATTGCCGGGACATAGGCGCCCCCGGCCGTGCTGCTGCCCATGACCAGCGCGACCTGTGGGATGGCCGCGGCCGACAGCCGGGCCTGGTTGTAGAAGATCCGGCCGAAATGCTCGCGATCCGGGAAGACATCCGCCTGGAGGGGCAGGAACGCCCCGCCCGAATCGACCAGGTAGATGCAGGGCAGGTGGTTCTCGAGGGCGATCTCCTGGGCCCGGAGGTGCTTCTTGACGGTCAGCGGGTAGTACGTCCCGCCCTTGACTGTCGCGTCGTTGGCCACGAGGACGCAGGTCACCCCCTCGACCTGGCCAATGCCGGTCACGATCCCGGCGCTTGGTGCGTCCTGCCCGTCGTCGCCGTAGACGCCGTCGGCGGCCAGCGGGCTCAGCTCCAGGAAGGCCGAGCCCGGGTCCAGGAGGCGGTCGATCCGTTCCCGGACGGGCAGCTTGCCGCGGGCGCGGTGCTTGGCGATCACCGCCGGGTCGCCGCCCGCGCCGTTGCCGCCGACCCGAGCCTGGCGCTCGCGCAGGTCGGCGACCAGCGCCTCCATCGCCGCACGGTTGGCCAGGCCCTCACCGCCGGCCGGATCGAGTCGGCTGCGCAGGACGGACATGCCCCGATCATAGCCCGGCCGTTCAGTGCCGAACGAAGGCCAGCCGCCGCTCAGCGAGTCGATCTTCGGCCTCCAGCCAGCTCGGCCGCACCCCGAGGCCCGCCGGGACGCTCCAGCCGAGCCCAAGCCGCACGGGAGGCGCAGCCCGGCCATACGCCGAGGCCCGCCGGGACGCCCCAGCCGAGCCCAAGCCCGACGATCCTTGTCAAATTCCACCACCAGCCGCCGTATGGATCCGTTGGGCGACCTTGGACCCGGTCGCGGGCCCTCGCGGCACGCCCGCTCCACGGATTCGTGCACGAGCTCGGCGGGGTCGGCCGAGGCGCCAGGTCCGTTCAGCCCGCAATCCGACCATAACGCGGCTGGTAGTGGAATCTGTCAAGGAAGTGGCCGATCCCCGGACCCCACGGGACAGGGAGCCAGCCCCGGAGCCAGCCTCGGAGCCAGCCCGAACCAGCCCCGGAGCCACCCGGAGCCAGCCCCGAGCCAGCCCCCCGAGGCAAAGCCCCGACCGACCCAGCCGGCCGGCCACCGTGCCGGGAAACGTGCTACGGTCCGTGGGCAAGTGATCACCACCGCTCATCCCGCTGCGGACCACGTCTCCAGCTCGGAGCCCGCGAACCGGGCCGAGTCGATCCGACGCGGCCTGGCCGAGGCGTGGGGCGCGATGGGCGCCTCGTGGGGTGTCGCGCCGGCGATCGCCCGGGTCCACATCTACCTGATGGCCCGCGGCGAACCGCTCACCGAGCGCGAGGTCCGCGAAGCCCTTGGGCTCAGCCACCGGGCCGCCAGCCTGGCCCTCGACGCGGCGATCCGGTGGGGCGTCGTCGAGCGGGTCGAGGAGCCTCGGCGGGTCGGCCGGCGCGGACCGGCGGGCACGGCCTACGCCTCGATCGGCGATCACTTCCGCTGGTTCAGCCGGGTGATCGAGCATCGCAAGGCGCTCGAGGGCGACCCGATCATCGACGTCCTCGAGCGGACCGCGGCCGACGCGACGACCGCCGCCGCGCAGTACCCCGACGATACCGAGCTGGCCGAGCTGCGCGACTGGCTGGCGACCTTCCTGTGGTTCGTGCGCCTCTTCAACCGGGCCATCGGCCTGGTCCCGGTCCTCGCCCCGGCCGAGCTCGAGCATCTCCTGGACCTGTTGGCCCGGGTCCCGGACGACACGATCCTGCGCCTGGTCCGGCTGCTCGGGCAGCTGCCCGACGAGGACGTCCTGGCCCTGATCGGTGCCCTCTCGAACCTCTCGCCGGGGGCGGCCCGGCGCTCGATCAAGCTCATGGCCGGCGTGGTCAAGACGGTCGGCCGCTGACCGGCGGCAGGCCGTGGGGCCGGTGCCCCCGAGCCGGCTTCACGGCCCATGCGATAATTCGAGCGCGCGACACGATCCGGCCCGCTCGAACGGGGGATTGACCCCCGGGGCCCAGCCCAGGCCGGCGCGGAACGCAGGAGTCAACCGGAGCCAGCACATGACCGTCGAAACGTCCACCTGGGCCACCAAGAAGGGTCTCGCCCAGATGCTCAAGGGCGGCGTCATCATGGATGTCGTCACGCCCGATCAGGCCAAGATCGCCGAAGAGGCCGGCGCCGTCGCCGTCATGGCGCTCGAGCGCGTGCCCTCGGACATTCGGGCGACCGGTGGTGTCGCCCGGATGAGCGACCCGTCGATGATCGTGGGGATCATGGAAGCGGTCTCGATCCCGGTGATGGCCAAGGCCCGGATCGGCCACTTCGTCGAGGCCCAGATCCTCGAGGCCCTGGGCGTCGACTACATCGACGAGTCCGAAGTCCTGACCCCGGCCGACGAGGCCAACCACATCGACAAGCA
>DATGGC010000150.1:0-10545 GCA_035308745.1 Candidatus Limnocylindrales bacterium
CAGCCGTGGCGAAGTCGTAGCCCGGGAAGATCGTCGCGAACGTCGTGGTGAGGCTCGTGTCGCCGCCGATCTGCTTGGCAAACGAGCTGACGAGGGATGCCATGAGGGCGCCCATCAGCCCCAGGCCCAGGCCCCAGGCGAGCGCGCGCGGAAGCTGCTCACCGAAGGCTCGGGCAATCGGGCCCTGGACTCCAAGGACCTGGTCCGGAAGTGAGGGCAGCGAGACATTCGCCGTCACGCCCAGGTCCCGGCGACTGAAGGCTTCCACGCCAACCGCAAGAAGCACGACGCCGACGACGAGCACGGCGAAGAGGGCCGGCCAGTCGTAGAAGCCGGCCAGCGGGATATGGTCCTGGGTCCAGAAGAACGGGCTCACATTGACGAGCGGACCGCCGATGTCCAGGCCGCTGATGACCCACAGGACCACCATGACGAGCCCGGCAACGGCGGCCGAGCCGGCCCGTCCCAGGATCGGCGCCAAGGCGAACGTCAGGCCGCCGAAGCACATCGCGATGAATCCGCACTGCAGGGCGAAGCCGATCGTGCCGGTCAGCGGAATCTGGTCGCCGAGGGCGGCGTCGCCGAAGGCGTTCGAGCTGACAAAGATCAGGATTGCGACGACGGCCATGGCCAGCCACAGCATCGTCAGGTGAGCAGCGACCTTCTCGAGGGCGATCCGGCGCTTGCCGAAGGGCCCCGACGCGACGAAGTCGAGGCTGCCGCGACGCGTTTCGCCGGCGAGCGTGCCCGACAGCGCGAGGATCGACCAGAGCGCCGTCCCGAGCATGAAGATCGAGCCGTATTTCCAGCTCATGTAGCCGCCCAGCGTCCCGAGCTTGGGCCCAAGCAGCGTCGCGTCACCGAAGAGGTTGACCATCGCGGCCGGCAGGCTGCCGATCAGCTTGTTGACCTCGAGGCGGGACTCTGGCGTCGGGAAGACGGTTCCAATCGCGGCGCCCAGCACGAGCGAGAGGCCGCCCAGGATCCCCGCGGCCACGATGAACGCGAGGCGGGAGTCGCGGATCGTCTTGCCATAGATGCTGCCGAAGCCGTAGAGCCGGCGGCGGAGCGGAATCGGCTGGAGCGCGCGGTGGGTCGCGCTTCCGGCGCTAGCTGACATGGCTGGCCCCCACCGGCGACGCCGGCTCGTTGCCGTACTCCGCCAGGAAGGTCTCTTCGAGGCTCGGCTCGCGACTCACGAAATCAAGGAGCTCGTAGCGGGCGGCAACCTGGACCACCGGCGAGATCGCCCCGGTCACCCGGAGACGGAGCACGTGGTCCTCGGCACTGACGTCGCTCACGCCCTGGATCTTCTCGAACGCCTCGGCCGGCACGGGACCGGCAAACCGGAGCTCGACCTGGTGGTGCGCAAGGTCGCGCAGCGCGTCGACGCGGTCGACCTTCACCAGGCGGCCGTCGCGGATGATCGCCACCCGGTCGCAGGTCTTCTCGACCTCGGACAGGACGTGGCTCGAAAGGAAGACGGTCCGGCCGTCAGCAACGGTCTCGCGGATCACCGCCGAGAACGTCTGCTGGACGAGGGGGTCGAGGCCCGAGGTTGGCTCGTCGAGGAGGAGCAGCTCGGGCTTGTGCTGGAGGGCAGCGACCAGGCCGACCTTCTGCTTGTTGCCCTTCGACAGCTCCTTGAAGCGGCGCGTCGGGTCGAGGTCGAAGCGCTGGATCAGCTCGGCCTGGTAGGCGTGGTCGACGCCGCCGCGCAGGTTGGCGAAGTAGGTCAGGGTCTGCTGGCCCGTGAGCCGGTCGTAGAGCGTGAACTCGCCGGGCAGGTAGCCGATCCGGCGATGGATGGCGACCGGGTCGACCGTGCTCTCGATGCCGAAGACGAAGGCCTTGCCGCTCGTCGGCCGGATCAGGTCCAGGATCGTCCGGATCGCGGTCGTCTTGCCGGCGCCATTGGGCCCGAGGAATCCGAAGACCTCGCCGTGGTTCACAGCCAGGTCGACATCGACGATCCCGCGGTGCTCCCCGTAGGACTTCGTGAGCTTGTCGGTCTGGATGATCGCGGTCATCGGTGCTCCTCTCGACGCATCAGTCGAACCACAGGTGCAGGGTTTCGTCGTCGAGCATCACCCAGGACCCGACCGGCAGGCCCAGGACGCGCTCGTAGGCTTCGGTGAAGGCGGCCAGCCGGACCACGACCTCGTCGAAGGTCACCGTGCCGGCCTGGCGAGCCAGGAAGAGGTGGGAGGCGACGTCGTTGGCGCCCAGGAGCATCGAGATGAGGACGGCCGCGGCTCCGTCCGACGACGTCGGCGTGAAGGTGCCCTCGACCATGCCCTGGTGGATGATCGTCGTCAGCAAGGGGGTGATGCGGTCGGCCGCTTCGCGCCGGAAGTGCTCTCGGACGACACTGTTGGGCGCCGACATCCAGACCTGCAGGAGCTCGACGAAGAACTCCTTGCGCTCGCCCTTCCAGGCGGCAGCCGTGGAGAACACGAGCTGGAGCTTCTCGATCGCGGCCAGCTTCGGGTCATCCACGATCGGCCAAATCAAGGCGAGTGCGGCATCGGTCATCCGCTCGATCACTGCCTCGAGGAGGGATTCCTTCGAGCCGAAGTAGTGGTAGAAGGCACCCTTCGAGGTGCCGAGCTCGTCGATCACCTCCTGGATGCTGAGCTGCTCGTAGCCCTTGGTCTGGATCAGGCGCTGGGCGGCGTCCGTGTACGCGTCGCGGCGCAGGGAGTGCGCTTCAGGATCCAGGGTTCGGGCCATCTCGCCCGAATAATAAACCGCCCGTCGGATTATTGAAAGAGGCGGGCGGCCTGGCGGGCTGGTGTGCCGAGCCCGCGGGTCCGTGCCTGCGGCTCCGTGCCCTGGGCGCGTGGCGCGTTTCCTGGCCTGGCCGCGTGCCCGTTTCCTGGCCATGTGGCGCGTTTCCTGGCCACGGCCTCGTTTCCTGGCCACGTACCTCGTTTCCTGGCCACCTGGTGTGCGCAGAACAGCAAAATGCCGCTATCGCGGGCCCGGGCGCGCTGGAGCGAGCTGACGTTCCGGAATTGATCCCGAGCCACGCTCGGGCCGGGATGAAATCAACGACTCGATGCGTCGGCTCGCCCTCTGGATCCCGGCAAACGAGCCGTTTGCTGTTCTGGGCACACCATGGCGTGGTTGGCGACGCCGACGCGGGTAGGTGGTACCTCAAAACGGCCATTTCGGGAGGAGTCCGGAGCGGAACGAGCCGTGGGCCCAGGGAGCTTGTCCCGGGCCGAGCGTGGGCCGGGATGAATCGCGAGGCGCGACCACGGCGGATCGGCGCCTCACCGTCGGACGGGGCGCCGAAACGGCCGTTTGAGGTAGGGAGTACCCGCGGTGGCGAGGCCACGGGCGAGGGGCGAGGCCACGAGCCGCGAGGCCACGCGAGAGGCGAGGCCACGCGCGAGCGGCGAGGCCACGCGAGGGGCGAGGCGCCGAGTCGGACTTCGTGACCTCTGGCACTGGTCGCGAACAACGCCCGGATCCACGATCGGGTCTGACGTTTCCAGGACGATCGCCCGCCGGCTGACGGACGGAACGCAGAACGCTCCTTTGAGCCCGACTCATCCGCACCCGCGGACCCGGCCTCGAGGATGCCTCGTCCCGGAGCGCAGGAGGCAAGGCAGCATGACCGTCGCATCCAGGGAATTCACGTACGCGGCACCGGGCGCCTCGGGCAGCCCCGTCCCGCTCAAGGAGCGTTACGACAACTTCATCGGCGGGCGCTGGGTCGCCCCCGTCAAGGGCCACTACGCCGTCAACCTGACCCCGGTCACGGGGCAGTCGTTCACCGAGGTTCCGGTCTCGACAGCCGAAGACGTCGAGCTGGCGCTCGACGCCGCCCACGCGGCCAAGGGTGCCTGGGGCGAAACGTCGGTGACGGAGCGAGCCCGGGTCCTGAACGCGATCGCCGACGCGATCGACGCCAACAAGGAGATGCTCGCGGTCGCCGAGAGCTGGGATAACGGCAAGCCGGTACGCGAGACGCTGGCCGCCGACATCCCCCTCGCTGCCGACCATTTCCGTTACTTCGCCGGCGTCATCCGGGCCGAGGAAGGCTCGATCGGCGAGATCGACAAGGACACCGTCGCGTATCACTTCCGCGAGCCGCTCGGTGTTGTCGGCCAGATCGTGCCCTTCAACTTCCCGATCCTGATGGCCGCCTGGAAGATTGCGCCGGCCCTTGCCGGTGGCAACTGCACCGTGGTCAAGCCGGCCAGCCCAACGCCCTGGTCGATCCTCAAGCTGGCCGAGCTGATTCAGGACATCGTCCCAGCCGGGGTCATCAACATCGTGATCGGCCCCGGCGCCGAGGTCGGCCATGCCCTTGCGTCGAGCAAGCGGATCGCCAAGATCGCGTTCACCGGCGAGACCGAGACCGGCCGCCTGATCATGCAGGACGCGGCCCGGAACATCATTCCCTCGACCGTCGAGCTCGGGGGGAAGTCGCCCAACATCTTCTTTGACGATGTGATGGCGGCCGACGACGAGTTCCTCGACAAGGCGATCGAAGGGCTGGTCCTGTACGCCTTCAACAAGGGCGAGGTCTGCACCTGCCCGTCCCGCGCGCTGATCCAGGAGTCGATCTACGACCGGTTCATGGGCCGCGCCCTGGAGCGGATCGCCGCGATCAAGCAGGGCAACCCCCTCGACATCAACACCCAGATCGGGGCGCAGGTCTCCGCGGCGCAGCTGGCGAAGATCACCCGCTACGCCGAGATCGGCAAGGCCGAAGGGGCCGAGCTGTTGATCGGCGGAGAGCGCAACGTCCTGCCGGGCGAGCTCGCGGATGGCTATTACTTCCAGCCGACGGTCTTCAAGGGCAACAACAAGATGCGGATCTTCCAGGAGGAGATCTTCGGCCCGGTGCTCTCCGTGACGACCTTCAAGAACGAGGCTGAAGCGCTCGAGATCGCCAACGACACCCCGTACGGCCTGGGCGCAGGGGTGTGGGCCAGGGATGGCTCGCTCGCCTATCGGATGGGCCGCGGGATCAAGGCTGGCCGCGTGTGGACCAACTGCTACCACCTCTACCCGGCCGGCGCCGCCTTCGGCGGCTACAAGGCCTCGGGCGTTGGTCGCGAGACCCACAAGATGATGCTCGACCACTACACCCAGACCAAGAACCTGCTGGTCAGTTACAGCCCGAAGCCACTCGGCTTCTTCTGAAACCAGGCGCCTGATCCAGGAAGCCCGCCGCTGCTCCTACGAGCGGCGGCGGGCTTCCTGATTCGAGCCGCGACTTAGCTGCGCTCGATCACGCCGTCGGGCGGCGGGTTCTCGTGGATCTTCTTCATCTCGCCGATCCGCCGGCCGAGCCGCTCGCGGACCGCGGCCAGGTCGCGCCCGGCCGCGCTCGAGACCGTGATCCGCGGCCGGACCGGGTTCGGCTCGCCCCCGAACGTGTCGATGAACTCGGCCAGCCACAGTCCCCGAAAGGTGTCCAGCCGGTCGAACAAGCTCGAGTCGCCGGGCGCCCCGATCAGGATGAACTCGTCGCCGCCATCCCGAATCGCCCGGCTGCCCGGGATCCGCCCGAGCGCCCGGCCGAACGCCCCGATCACCTCGTCGCCCTTGGCCTGGCCGTTGTCGGTGTTGAACTTGCCGAAGCCCGCCAGGTCGACGAAGGCGATCTCCCAGTCGGCCCGGGCCAGCCCCGGGACTTCCTGGATCGAGCGGGCCAGGTCCGCGAACCAGGCGTAGCTCGGGAGCTGGGTCCGGCGGTCGAGATCGAGCTTGAGGGCACCCGGCCAGCGGAACCGTTCGACAAAGGGCCGTGCCGCCCGTTCGAGCCAGTCGACGACCGCCGCCGTAAGCCAGGGCACCTCGGGATCGAGCGCCCGCCACCAGCCCTCGGGCTCCTGGGCATGGGCGAACCAGGCCACCGTGCGGCGTGGGTCGAAGTCGGGATCCAGGCCGATCAGCAGGTCAGCGGCGGCCAGCGTCGTCAAGATGTCGGTCGGCTGGCCGGGATCGCCCCAGCCGCCGTCACCCCGGATTCGGTCAGAGACGTGGTCGACGAGCTCGGGCACCAGCGAGGGGTAGATCCGGAGCTGCCATAGGACCGTGCCCAGGGCGGCGCTGGCCGAGACGAGCTGCTCGCCTTCGAACGGGCCGGTGCCGATGACCGGGCCGGCGACCCGCCGGGCGATCGTCGCGTAGCGATAGGCGATGGCGGTGGCCAGGAACCACAGGTCGTTCAGGGTGTGCGGCGCGTCGGTCAGCTGCCACAGCGCGAACAGGTCGCGCCACGGATCGTCGGCGGCGACGTGGAGGGCGAAGGCGGCCTCGACCTGGGGCAGCAGGTCGCGTCGTATCGGGGCCGCTGCCTCGCCCTTCGGGTTGGGCGTCTCGGCCAGCTCGGCCAGGAGCTCCAGGGTCTGGACCTGGGCGATCGGCTCGACCAGCCACCGGGCGTAGCCGCCGGGGTCGGCCGCCATTCGCTCGGCTTCGCGCGGCCGCCAATGGACGGCGGCATCCGAGCGCCGGGCGTAGATCGGTGAGCCCGGGCCGCAGAAGTCGGCGAAGCCCCAGGGCAGGCCCCGGTCGAGACCGCTCGAGGCCGACGAACGGCGGTCGTAGGCCGCGAGCAGCTGGCTGGCTCGGACGCGCTCGCCCCGTCGGCGGGCAAACCGCAGGGCCGCGGCGACGATCGGATCGGCCAGCTCGGTCGGACCAATCTGGGCGTTGAGGTCGAGCAGGGCGGCAGTGCCCAGGGCGACGGCGTCGAGCCCGGGATCGCCGGTCAGCCGGACCCGGGGCGCAGGTGGAGCGGCCGCGACCACGGGCGCGATCGGATCGTTGCGATCGACGACCGCGACGGCAGCCGAGCTGGCTCCGCGGGCGGCCTCGACGGCCTCGGGGTCGGGCTCGAATGGCCCGGGATCGACGGGGCTCCGGACGCCCGGCCAGGCACCCTCAGGCTGCGGCCGGATCGAGCGGTCATGCCGACGCGATCGCCGTGGCTGGGGCGGCTCCCCCCAGACCTTCATGGTGCGGATCCGCCACGGGCGCGCGCTGTGGACGGGATTGGACGTGCCTCCGGATCGAGCCCCAGGGTCCCCCGATGGGTCACCCAGAGTGTCCGGTTTGGAGGCCCGGCGGGAACATGGGTCGAAAGTCCCAGCCGCGGCCGCGATTCGGGAGGGCGCGACTTGGCGCGCGATTGGGGACCCAATTCGGGCACCCGCCGTGCAGTCAGCGCCGCGACGGACGAAGATGAGCGCGATGGCCCACCAGCATGTCCCCTTGCCGACCGATGTCGCCGGCCTGCCGCCCGATCACCCCTACCTGGCCGAGCTCGACGCCGAGCGCCACGGCTGGTACGAGCTGTCAGGCCTGGTCCGCAGCCTGACCCCGGCCGAGTGCCTGGTCCCGGGCTACTACCGCGATCCGGACTGGACCGTGCGTGACGTTGTGGCCCACCTGGGGACCTGGCTGGCCGAGGCCGAGCGCCAGTTCGAGCGGATGCAGGCGGGCACCTACGAGGGCCACGACATCGACATCGATGGCCTCAACGCCATCTTCGCGGCCGCCATGCGCGACCAGCCCTGGGACGTCGCCTGGACCCAGGCCAACTCGGCTCGGACGATGATGGTCCGCGTCTGGCATGGCCTCCAGGAGCCCGACGACGAGGCCGCCTGGTGGATGCGCAAGGCGGGCGTCGACCACTACGCCGAGCACCTGCCCCGGCTCCACGAGTGGGTGGCCGAGCTGATCGGCCGGCGGGGCTGACCCGGACCGGCTCAGTCCCGGATCAGCTCCAGGAGCGCTGGTCGCGACGCCGGTTGCCGAACACGCCACCGCCGTAGGTGCCGGCGTCGACCAGGACCGCGATCACCACGAAGATCGGGGCCAGGCCGCCGAACCCGGTGGGCGCGAAGAAGACATAGGCGAGCGTGGTCCAGGGCAGGAAGATGAAGCCCAGGACCGGCACGATCAGGTTGTCGAACAGGGCGCTCCAGCGCGCCGAATCCAGCAGCCACCACAGGACGATCACGAAGCGGGGACTGATCAGCGCCGCGACCGCGGCCAGGCAGCACATCCAGGGGACCCTCCGCTTGGACCCTAGGCCCGGGCCAGGCTGCGCAGGGCGACGGCCACGTAGGTTGCCACGCCGACGGCCATTGCCGGCTCATCGAAGACCACCTTGTTGGAGTGGTTCGCGGGCGCGGTCGCCGGATCCTCGCTGGCCGGCCGGCCGCCCAAGAAGGCCATTGCCCCGGGCACCTGCTGGAGGACGTACGAAAAGTCCTCGGCGCCCATCACCGGCTCGATCGCGCCGTTGACGGCCTCGGCACCGATCAGCTCGGTGGCCGTGGCCGTGACCAGCTCGGCGAAGGCCGGGTCGTTGACCGTCACCGGATAGAGGCCCAGCAGCTCGACGTCGGCCGAGGCCCCGTAGGCCCCGGCGAGGCCGTTGACGAGGCGCACGATCCCCTCGTGGACCACCGTCCGGGTCTTCTCGGAGAAGGTCCGGATCGTGCCCTCGAGGCGCGCCGTCTCGGGAATGATGTTGTTGGTCGTGCCCGACGAGATGTGGGCAATCGTGATGACGGCCGGATCGAAGACTTCGACCTGGCGGGTGACGAGCGTCTGCAGGCCGATCACGATCTCGGCAGCAATCGTGATCGGATCGAGCGCGGACGACGGCTGCGAGGCGTGGCCGCCGCGACCCTTGACGTCGATGTTCACGAAATCGGCGCAGGCCATCGTGGGACCCGGCCGGAGGTTGATCGTTGAGGTCGGGTACTCGGTCGAGATGTGGAGCGCGAAGGCGGCCGTCGGCCGGACCGGACCGGCGGCGTCGAGGAGCGCTTCCTCGAGCATCACCCGGGCTCCGTGGAAGCCTTCCTCGCCGGGCTGGAACATCAACAGGACCCGGCCACCGAACGTCGCCCGGCGATCGACCAGCAGCCGGGCCGCGCCCAGGAGCATCGCGACATGGGTGTCGTGGCCACAGGCGTGCATCATCCCGTCGACCTCGGAGCTGAAGTCGAGGCCCGTCTCCTCGGTCAACGGCAGGGCGTCCATGTCGCCGCGCAGGAGGACGGTCGGCCCGGGGCCGTTGCCCTCGATCACGGCCGCAACCGAGGTCGTCGCCGTGCCGAGCTGGGGCGTGAGGCCCAGCTTGGTCAGCTCCTCGACGACCAGGGCCTGGGTGGCGGGCAGGGTCAGGCCCCGCTCCGGCCGGCGATGGAGGCGGCGGCGGGTGGCCACGATCTCGGGCAGGAGCGCCTTGGCGGCGGGAAGCAGGTCGTTGATCTGGGGCTCTGTCATGGGCCCTAGGATCGCACGATCGATCAGCGGGTGAGCGTCACCTTGTGCAGGCCGGTCGGGGCATCGGGGCTGAGGCCCAGGCGCGCGGCGATCGCCTCGGCGAGGAGCTGGCCCGGCAGGATCAGGGCCATCGGCGTCAGGCACTCCGGCAGGCCGGCGAGGGCCGCGATCGACAGCGCATCCGCCTGTCCGGCCACGTCGCGACCGCCGACGACCCAGGTCCTGGCGCCCAACGACCGGGAGCGCTCAGCCGCCGGATCGATGGCCGCGCCGATCGGGCCGTCCGGCCGGAAGGCGAGGGTCGGGAAGCCGGCACTGGCCAGGGCGATCGGGCCGTGCTCCAGGTCGGCCGCGGAATAGCCCTCGGCGAAGATCCGGCCGGTCTCCTTGAGCTTGAGCGCCGTCTCGAGGGCCGTCGCCAGGTTGAAGCCGCGCGAAACGACGAGCGCCCGGCCGGCGGTTGCGATCGCCTCGACCAGCTCGCGGCCCTCAGCCGCCAGCCAGGCGTCGGCCGCTGCCAGGGTTTGGGCCAGCACGTCGGGCACCTGGGGCAGGGCTGCCGCGAGCTCGGACGACGGGGCGAGGGCGGCCACGATCCGGGCAACGGCGGCCAGCTCGGCGACGTAGCTCTTCGTCGCGGCCACGGCCCGTTCCTCGCCCGCGGTGCAGCGCAGGCCGAGCGCTGCCGCCGCCTCGAGCGGCGAGTCCGGCGCGTTGGTCACGGCGACCGTCAGGGCCCCGCCCCGGCGGGCCGCCTCGACGACGGCCACGAGGTCCGGGCTGCGCCCCGACTGGGAGACGGCCAGGACCAGGCCGTTCGCCCACTGGGTCGGGGCGTGGTACAGGGTCGTGATCGACGGCGACGCCAGCCCAACCGGCCAGCCGAGCTGCGTCTCGATCAGGTAGCGGGCATAGATCGCGGCATGGTCACTGGTGCCCCGGGCGACGATCGAGACCCACGCCGGGCGCGCCGCCTCGATGGCTGCGGCGACCGCGTCGAACGAGGCGCCTGCCGTCGTCAGCTGGGTCCGGACAACGGCCGGCACCTGGCGAATCTCGTCGGCCATGATCGTCATCGAGCGCCCCCCGGGACCATCCCCGCTTCGAGCCCCGGCCCCGGTCCGATCCGGACGATCGCCGCCTCGACGAGGCTCGAGCGGAGGCGGGCGACACTGCTGGCCGAGGCCAGCCCCAGCTCGTCGAGGCCGAGGAGCGCGGCGCCGACGACCGGTGGTGCGTCGAGGACGCGGACCTCGGCGCGGGGCGCGATCG
>DATGGC010000151.1:0-8197 GCA_035308745.1 Candidatus Limnocylindrales bacterium
GTCGAGGACAGCGCCGATCGCGGCGGCGACGCCCGGATCGGAGGTCCATGGCCGGCAAGGTCATCTGCTCGAAGTGCGGCCAGGAGAACGACGCGGGCGAGACCTTCTGCGGCTCGTGCGGCGCGTTCCTGGAGTGGTCCGGCGAGCAGGTCGCGGCCGGCCCGGACGCGGCGCCGGCCCAACCGGTGCCGGCCGTCCCGGCGCCCGCGCCGCCCGGGTCGCCGTCCGATCCGCAGCCGGCCGGGGCCCAGCCGGTCGCCGCCGAGCCGGCGGCCGTGGCACCCGTCCGCACAGGCCCCATCCTGCGCAGCGCTCCGCCGGGCCCGCTCGACCGGCCGGCCACCGCGCCGGTCACCCCCAGCATCGCTGCGCCGGGACCAGCGGCGGCGGAACCGACGGTCGCCTGTCCGGCGTGCGGACGGGCCAATCCCGCCAGCCGCAACTTCTGCCATTCGTGCGGCGCCCGCCTGCGGCCCCGGCCGGCCGAGCCGATGGCCCACCGGCGTCGATCGGGTAGCGGCCGGGAGGGCCTGTACCGCCTGGTCTCGATCATCCTGCTGATCGCGATCATCCTGGTCGGCTCGTTCCTGGTGACCCGGCTGACTGGCGCGTCCAGCACCGCCAGCCCCCATCCGTCGCCGAGCCACGCGGTCGTCGCCCGGCTCGTCGATGGCTGAGGACAGTCCGCCCGACGGACCACGATCCGGCGGGCGCCGCGGGCGCGTCCGCCGGATCTTTCTGGATACCACTCCGCTCCGCGAGCACCGCGAGTTCCGGCTGCTGTGGTTCGGCCAGGTGGTCTCGGGGATGGGCAACCAGATCACCCGGATCGCCCTGCCGTTCCAGGTCTACGTCCTGACCGGCTCGACCCTGGCCATCGGCGCACTGGTCCTGGCCCAGCTGATCCCGATCCTCGTCTTCTCGCTCGGTGCAGGCTCCGTCGCCGATGCCGTCGATCGGCGCAAGGTGCTGATCGTGACCCAGATCGGGATGGGCTTCTCGAGCCTCGCCCTGGTCGGCCTGGCCCTCCTGCCGTCCCCGTCGCTCATCGCGATCTTCGCCGTCGCGTTCGTGGCCGCCGGCCTCAGCTCGGTCGACGGACCGACGCGCTCAGCCGCCATTCCCCGGCTCGTGACAGCGGCCCACCTGCCGGCCGCGATTGCCCTCAACCAGCTCAACTACCAGGCCGCGTCGGTCGTCGGGCCGGCGGTCGGCGGGCTGCTGCTGGCCACCGTCGGGCTGGCCGGCGCGTACGCCGCCGACGTGGTGACCTTCGCCGCGTCGCTCGGGGCGCTGCTGGTCATCGGCCCGTTGCCGCCCGTCGGCCAGGTCACCCGGCCGGGACTGGCTGCCATTCGGGAGGGGCTGCGCTATGCCGCGGATCGCCGGGTCATCCTGTCGACGTTCGCGATCGACCTGGTGGCGATGATCTTCGGGATGCCCACGGCCCTCTTTCCGGTCCTGGCCCTGGACGTCTTCCGGGTCGGACCGATCGGGGTCGGCCTGCTGGCCGCGGCGCCCGGTGTCGGCGCCTTCTTCGGGGCCCTCCTGTCGGGCTGGGTGTCCCACGTCCGGCGGACCGGCCGGGCGGTCGCCCTGGCCGTGATCGTGTGGGGCCTGGCGATCGCCGGCTTCGGCCTGGCGACGTTCTCGTTCCCGCTGGCCCTGGTCCTGCTGGCGATCGCCGGGGCGGCCGACGTGCTGTCGGCGGTCTTCCGCTCGACGATCATCCAGCTCGAGGCGCCCGATCAGCTCCGTGGCCGGGTGATGTCGATCCACATGCTGGTGGTCACCAGCGGACCGCGGATGGGCGACCTCGAGGCGACCGGGGTAGCGGCCCTGTTCGGCGCCCAGCTGTCGGTGGTGTCCGGCGGCTTGCTGTGCCTCGTCGGGGTGGCCGCCGTGGTCCGGCTCTTCCCCGACCTGTGGCGGCACACCATGGCGGCCCGCTAGGGACCACGGTCCGATGGGCCAACGCGGCGCTAGAAGGTCACCACGTTGCGCAGCCCATCGCCGGCGCGCAGCCGGTCGAAGGCCGCCTCGACGTCATCGAGCCCGATCCGGCGCTCGATGAGCCGGTCGATCGGCAGCCGGCCGTCGAGGTACAGCTGGGCATAGCGTGGGAAGTCGAGGGCGGCAACGGCGAAGCCGTAGTTGCTGCCCAGGATCGAGCGGCTGCCATCGACGAACGGGAAGACCTCGAAGGCGGCCCGCACGCCGAACGGTGTCATCCCGACGAGGACCGCCGTGCCGCCCGGCGGCAGCAGGCCGATGGCCTGCTCGATCGTGGCCGCGAGACCGATCGCCTCGAAGACGAAGTCCGGCCCGCCCCCGGTCAGGTCGCGGATCTGGGCGTCGGTCGCGGCCGCGTCCGTTCCGGCCAGGACGGTGGCCATGGCGCCCAGCTCCCGGGCGCGGGCCAGCTTGGCCGGTATCCGGTCGACGGCCACGATCGTGGCCGCGCCGGCCAGCACCGCGCCCATCACCACCGACAGTCCGACACCGCCCAGGCCGATCACCACGACGCTCGCTCCGGCCGGGACGCGGGCCGTCTTGAGCACCGCGCCCACGCCGGTCGACACGCAACAGCCGATCAAGGCGGCGACCTCCGGGGGCGCACCGGCGGGCATCGGGATCGCCGCGCTCGCCGGCACGACCGTCGCCTCGGCCAGGGTTCCGAGCCCGCAGTATGGATACAGCTCGGCGCCGTCCAGACGGTGGAGCCGGGTCGAGCCGTCGGACATCCGGTGGCGGCTGGAGCCTGAGTCGGAGCACAGCCACTCCCGACCGGCCCGGCAGGCCGGGCAGTGGCCGCACGGCGCGTACCAGCTCAGGGCGACGGCCTGGCCGACGGTCAGCCCGGTCGTGGCCGGATCGACGCCTGGGCCGAGCGCTTCGACGACGCCGGCGCCCTCGTGGCCGATCACGAACGGGCCGGGTCGCGGCCATTCGCCGTCACGGACGTGGAGGTCGGAGTGGCACACCCCGCTGGCCTGGATCCGGACCAGCACCTCGCCGGCCTGGGGCGGATCGAGCCGGACCGCTTCGATCGTCACCGGCTGGCCGGCGTGCTGGAGGACGGCGGCGCGCATCGGCCTAGTGTGCCGGACATGACGAGGCCCGGAGCCGAGCCGGCACCGGGCCTCGATCGAGCTTCAGGACCCTGGGATCAGGCCGCGGCCTTCACCACCTGGGTGTGGGCGAAGACATCGTGCCAGCCCTGCTTGGTCGGGCTCAGGTTCGTCGTGTAGGCGAGGTAGATCACCCAGCCGAGCGACGCGAGCGAGATCAGGATCCCGATCAGGGGGAAGGCGTAGATGCCGAAGGTCAGTGCGCTCGGGCCGTACAGCGCGGCCCAGCGCTTGATCGCCTGGTCCTGGGTCAGTGTCGCGCCAGAGCCGGCGTCGCCGACCTGGAGTTTCATCACCTGCATCCCGACGGTGGCCCGCCGCTTCGTCCACATGTAGATGAAGTAGCCGCCACTGATCGCGATGGAGATGATCGCGTAGATGATCCCAACGATCGGGTTGTAGCCGAGGTTGAAACCAAGCGTGCTGAGGTCGTACAGGTGCAGGCCAACGATGCCGAGGATGGCGAACACGATCTGGTCCGCGATCGCGAGGATGATCCCGTCAATGATCAGGGCAATGACCCGGGTCGTGAAGTCTCCGTAGACCAGGCCCGTGGGTCCCGGCTGCACGGGTGGGGGCGGGGGGGCGCTCCAGCCGGCGTTCGGTCCCGTCGGCGCGCCCTGGCCGCCGGTCGATCCACTCTGATCCATCGTGCCTCCCTGATGAGGTGGTGACGCGGGCGTGGTCCCTCCATGCTCGCCGACCAGAGCATACGCATTCTGCCAAGCGTCCACCAGACCAAACGCGATATTTCGGCGAGCGGGTTTTGGCCGGGTCAGGCGGCCACGACCTGGTTGCGGCCGCCGCCCTTGGCCATCGCCAGGCCCACGTCACAGGCCCCCAGCAGCTCGGCCAATCCGTCAGTCGGGCCAAGCTCGGCGCAGCCCGCCGAGACGGTCGCCGCGAAGCGCTGGCCGGACGCGCCCCGGACGCTCTGCCGGGCGAAGGCCGTCCGGACCTCCTCGGCAATCCGGAAGGCGTCATCGCGGGTCGTGCCCTCGAGGATCGCCACGAACTCCTCGCCCCCGTAGCGGGCGACGAGGTCGCTCGAACGGAAGCGCTCCAGGAGCAGCTTGCCGAAGGCGCGCAGGACGGCGTCGCCGGTCTGGTGGCCGTGGAGCTTGTTGAAGGCACCGAACTCGTCCAGGTCGAACATGATCGCGGCCAGCGGTTGACGCTCCTCGAACGGCTGCCGCTTGCGGGCCGCGATGATCCGCTCCAGGCTGGGCTCGAAGTGGCGGCGGTTGAACGTTCCGGTCAGCGAGTCGCGGATCGAGGCCTCCATCACCTCGGCGTGCAGGTCGGCGTTGGTGATCGCCAGGGCGACCTTGGCGCCCACGATCTGGACCGCCTCCAGCTCGAGCTCGGTGAACGGGTCGCTGGCGTCGCGCCGGACGAGGGTGATCGCCCCGATGACGACCTGGTCACGGATCAGGGGCACGGCCACGCTGGCCACGACGTCCGGGCTGATCGCGGTCGAGAGCGAGGCCGGGAAGCGCCGCCGGTCGAAGGCGGCATCGAGGACCGGCGCCCGGTCGCGGATCGCCCGGCCCGCCGTCCCTTCCCCGGGCCGGATCTCGGCGCCCAGGAACTCCGGCCGGCCGCCGGCCAGGGCCCGGATCCGGTACGTCCCGTCCTGGTGGTCGAGGAGGGTCAGCAGGGCCGCGTCGGCCCCGACGACCTCGGTCAGCCCGGCCACGATCGCGTCCCGGAGCATCGCGGCGTCGAGGGTCGAGGTGACCACGGCTCCGAAGTTCACGACTCGTTGCAGGAGCTGGGCGCGCTCGGCCAGCTGGCGACGCTCGCGCGACAGGGCCAGGGCGGCGGCCAGCCGGTCGGCCACCAGGCGGATGATCTCGAGATCGTGCTCGTCCAGGGTGACCCGGTCAGATTCGACGTTGACGATCCCGAGCAGCTCGCCCGATGCGACCAGTGGCACGCAGATCTCGCTGCGCATCTCGCTGCCCGCGTCCAGGTAGTCCGGGTCGAGGCTGATATCGGGCACGAGCGCCGCCTGTCCGGTGCGGATCACCCGACCGATCACGCCCCGGCTGCCGTCGAAGGTTGGGATCGGGTCCGGATAGCCATGCTGGGCGCCCATTCGCAGCTCGGTCGACGAGCCGCCAAGCTCTTCACCGAGGTAGATCGAGCCGTGGCTGTAGCCGAACGGACCGGTCAGGAGGTCCATCACGGCCTGGAGGCCGGCCGGCTCGGGACCCTTGGCCGCCAGCGTCCGACCGACGGCGTCGAGCCCCGCGATCTGGCGATTGCGCTCGCGTTCCGAGGCATTGACCGTGCGCAGCCGTTCGAGGGCGATTCCCAGCGAGGAGACCGTCCGGCGGGTGCCGACGGCCAGGATCACCCCGACCACGCCGAGGACGAGGCCCTGCTCGGTGGCCGCCGCCGGCTGGGCGGGGCCGCTGACCAGCAGTGCCAACCGGGCAAAGGCGATCGCCACCAGGACGACCAGGCCTTCCCCGGCGCCGATCGCGGCCGCGATGGCGATGACCGGGATGTACAGCGGGGCGAGGGGGACACTCTGCGAGTCCGCGGTGGCGTAGGCGGCGACCGCGACGAAGCCGACCGCCAGCAGCAGGCGCATCAACGACCAGCGGTCGAAGCCCGGCACGCCGTGGCGTGACAGGCGCTGGACCGAGTAGCCGGCCGCCGGCATCCCCAGGCGCAGGCCGAGCGCGGTCAGGCCGACCTGGGCGGCCAGGTAGCCGATGGCGAAGAGGAGCAGGGCCAGCTCGAACGGGCCCTGGTCGAGAAGGTCGACGAGGACCGTCGGGACGACCAGGGCCAGGGCCAGGAAGACGTGCGGATCCGAGCGCAGGCGACGGCGCAGCCGAAGCGTGCCAACCTGCTCTCGACGTCGGGTCCGGGAGGCGCCCGCAAGGTGCGCCGATTTGGTCATGGCCCCGAGTGTTGACCACGGTCACCGCCGCGGCCATGGGCCGGGGGTCCCCCCACCGGCGGCCAAACGTTCCGGTCGGCCGGCTAGCCGATCTCGTGGTGCTTGCGGCAGCGGGCCTCGTAGCGCTCGTCGCCCATCCCGCCGATCACGACCAGCGGATCGCTGCCCGAGGCCGGCCGGCCGTCGACCAGGCGTTGCGTCCGGGAGGCCGCCTCGCCGCACACGATGCAGATCGCGCTGAGCATCAGGATCTCGTCGGCGATCGCCATCAGGTCCGGGACTGGCCCGAACGGCCGGCCCAGGAAGTCCCGGTTCAGGCCGTTGACGATCACCGCCCGGTCGCGGTCCGCCAGCCGCTCGGCGACGTCGACCAGGCCGGCATCGAAGAACTGGGCCTCCTCGACCGCCACGACGTCGGCCCGGGTCTCGGTGACGACGGCCTCGATCGAGCTCGAATCGGGCACCGGACGGGCCGGGAAGGCCACCCCGAACCGGCTCCGGACCGTCTCCGGCTCGGTCCGGTCGTCGAGGGCCGGCCGGATCAGGACCACCTTCCGGCGGGCGATCCGGGCACGCTCGCAGAGCCGGATCAGCTCGGCGGTCTTGCCGCTGAACATTGGCCCGGTGATCACCGTGATCGAGCCGCGGGGATTGAACATGCCCTGCAGCGTAGCGCGAGGCCGGTGCTAGCGGGAGGCCTTGAGCGAGACCGGCTCGATCACCCCGACATCGGGCGGATCGGGCCAGCGGGCCTTGAGCGTCCCGATCGCGAAGCCCAGCGCGTCGCGCGCGGCGAGGAGCCCCGCGCCCCGGGTGGACGTGACCAGGATCCTGGGCCGGACGGGTGCCAGCTGGGTGCCGTACTCGGTCCGGAAGCGGACTTGCCAGGCCACGCAGGCCTGCTTCATGCGCGCCTCCAGGCCGGTCCCGGTCGGCGCTCCAAGCACGACGAACTCGTCGCCTCCCTCGCGGGTCGACACCGCCCCGGGGATCTCCGCCAGGGTCTGGGCGAACGAGCGCAGGACGCGGTCGCCGAGGGGCTGGCCGAAGCGGGTGTTCCACAGCCCGAAGCCGGCCAGGTCGATGAAGGCGATCTCGATCGGTGCCCGGGCCAGGCCGCCGACCTCGCTCATCAGGCGGCCGAGGTCGGCCAGCCAGGTGCCCCACGCCAGGCCGGTGCGCCGATCGCGATGCTCGACGGCCAGCTGCGGCCACTGCCAGCGCTGGGCGAAGGGCAGCTCGAGCCGGATCAGCAGCTCGGCCACGGTCCGGGTCGTCCAGACCGCGTCAGGTCCGGCGGCCCGCCACCAACCGTCGGAGTCCTGGAGGCCGCACAGCGCGGCCATCGTCCGAGACGGGTCGAATTCAGGGTCGGTCTGGCTGAGCAGCTCGGCCCCGACCACGGTCGTCAGGACGTCAACCGGACCGCCACCGTCGCCCCAGCCGCCGAGGGGGTCCTCGGCCCGCTTGACGAAGCCGATCAGGGCCGCGGCGAGCTTCGGGCGGAGGCCCAGGGCGATCAGGGCGCTGGCCAGCTGGCCGCTGACCGAGGCCAGCGGTCGGTCCACGAAGGGCGGATCGGAACCTCGCCCGATCCCCTCGTCGATCAGGGCCCGGGCCGCGGCGCCGTCGGCGATGGCCAGGGCGAAGGGATGGACCCGGCGCAGGATTCGTGGCCGGCGGGTGACCGCCCACAGGGCGAACGTATCGGCCCACGCGTGGCGCTGGGCGGCGCCGGCGGCCAGCGAACGGCGGATCGCCGGCAGGGCCTGGACCAGGATCGCCTGGGCCCGCTCCTGGCCGAGCCCGTCGACGGCACTCATCGTCTCGAGGAACTCGGCCGATTCGGTGATCACCAGTGGCTCGATCAGGCGCGCCACGAAGCGGTCCGGATCGGCCTGCTGGATGGCCGCCTCGGCCGGGCGCCAGGCATGCCACGCGTCGTTCGGCCGGAGGTAGGCCGGCCGGGGGCTGCCCGCCTCGATCGTCAGCGGCCAGGGATAGTCCGCCCGGCGGCCGGCCGCCCGCCGTTCCGGACCGCCGACGAGGACCGGGCTGGCCGTGCGGGCGGACCAGGCCGCAAGCAGCCAGCCGACATCGACCGGATCACCGGACGCCGCCTGCAGGTCGAGCAGGGTCGTGGGGAAGA
>DATGGC010000152.1:0-1790 GCA_035308745.1 Candidatus Limnocylindrales bacterium
AGCCTCGATGGGCACATCGGGGGCAGTTCCTGGCCGGATTCTCGTCGTCGCGCTGGTCGCGACCCTGATCGCCGCGGCCTGCGGCTCGAGCAGCGCCACGTCGACGCCGTCCGGCCTCACCGACGTGTCCGGGAGCCCTGGCCCGGACAGCCTGCCGTCGTCGACCGCACCGGGCGCCTCAGCGCCGGTCGTGAAGCCGGTCAAGGCGCCGAAGCCGACGCCCAGGCCGACTCCCACGCCCAAGCCCAAGCCGACGGCTTGTCGGGGCACGATCCCCAGCTCGGTCCCGGCGCTCGAAGGCCCGCTCCGCCGTCCGATCGGGCCGATCACCACCGCCTCGCTCTGGTACGTCGTCGACGGCGACACGATCCGGCTGACGAATGGTGACTACGTCCGGCTGATCGGGATGGACACGCCCGAGACGGTCAAGCCCGGCACCCCCGTCCAGCCGTACGGCCCGCAGGCGAGCGCCGACCTCAAGCGGATGCTCGCCGGGCGGAGCAGCGTCGTCCTCGAGAAGGACGTCTCGAACACCGACTGGTATGGCCGGCTGCTGCGGTTCGTGTGGATCCGGTCGGGGCCTACCTGGCTGCAGCTCGACTATGAGCTCGTCGTGCGCGGCGACGCCCGGATCGACACGATCGCGCCGGACGTCCGCTACGAGGCCGATTACGCTTCGGCCGAGGCGCTCGCCCAAGCCCATCATGTCGGCCGCTGGGCCACCTGTTAGCGAGCCAGCTGAAGCAACGAGGCAATACGTGACGCCTGACTTCGACGAGAGCCTGCCCGCGGTCAGCGACGACGAGTTCCGCGCGGTCCGGGCAGCCTCCCGCCCGTTTTCCGTCGCGATCCTCAGGGTGGGCCCCAACTTCGGGACGCCCGATCGGACCAACCTGGACGATCCGGTCATGGCCGTCATCCTGCGTCACGCCAAGCGGAACCTGGCCCTCCACAAGGCCGGCATCTTGCCGGTCGTCTGCCCGATCGCGGACGGCAGCGGCGTGTCGGGCGTCGGCATCTTCACCACGACGGTCGACGAGACCCGCCAGATCCTGGAAGCGGATCCGGCCATCGCCGCAGGCATCCTGACCTTCGAGATCCACCCGACGGTGACATCACCGATTCCCGGCGCGACCGTTCCGAGCGCGCCAGAGGGCCAACCGGTGGATCGCGCGTGAACGCCGACCGCGTGCGGGCCGGGCTCGCCCTGCTCGAAGAGCTCGGTCCCGAGGCTGTCCTCGAGTGGCTCGATCCCGACGTGGAGATCCTCGGGCCCAAGCCCAGCCCGTGGGACTGCCACGGCCGCGACCAGGTGATCCGCTTCCTGGACCACTTCGAACCGGGTGGCACGCGACTCGCGGTGACCGAGGCGACCGACGTCGGCGACCAGGTGCTGCTCGGCCTGCGACGGCGGCATCCGGACGGCTGGGTCCAGGACAGCTTTTCGATCGTGTCCTTCCGGGATGACCGCGTCGTGCTCATGCGCGGGTTTCCGACGCGGGATCAGGCCCTCGCCGAGCTGCAACGGACGTGATCGACTACCTGCCCGGGAACGAACCGGGGCCTGCGGAGTCGGGCGAGATCGAGTACGTCGGCGGGCCGCGAGGCGGCCAGCGTGATCGCATCGAGGCATGGCCGGCGGAGCTCCCAGCCGAGGGCGGCGCCTACCGACGAAGTGTCGCCTGCGCCGACGATGGCGCCCTGCGCTATGTCTGGATTCCGAGCCACGCAGGCGGGCCCGAGGCTGCCGGGCCGGTGCTGGATCGCTGATCCCTGAGCGACGGCAAGTT
>DATGGC010000153.1:0-6263 GCA_035308745.1 Candidatus Limnocylindrales bacterium
CGGACAGGTCCGCTCCAGCCCCGGCAGGCCGCCCGGATCGCGGCCGAATCGGCCCGGGCCCTGGCCGCCGCCCATGCCCGCGGGATCATCCACCGCGACGTGAAGCCGGGCAACATCATGCTGGCCCAGGACGGGCGGGTCGAGATGACCGACTTCGGGATCGCCCGGGCGATCAGCGAAGCCCAGATGACCCTGCCCGGGACGACCCTCGGCTCGGTCCACTACTTCTCGCCGGAGCAAGCCCGGGGCGAGCCGGCGACGGAGCGCTCGGACATCTATTCCCTGGGAATCGTGCTCTTCGAGCTGCTCACCGGGCGGCGCCCGTTCGAGGGTGATTCGGCGGCCTCGATCGCGATGGCCCGCCTGAGCGGACCGGCGCCGATGCCGTCCAGCTTCCGGGCCGGGATCCCGATCGAGCTCGAGGCGATCGACCGCAAGGCCCTCGCCCTGGACCCCGCTGAGCGCTTCTCAAGCGCTGCCGCGATGGCCGACGCCCTCGAGGGCTGGCTGAGCGGGCGTTCCGCCAGCGCCGGTGGCGTCGTCGCGGCGCCCTCGGTTGCGCCGGTTGCCGCAGGAGCGGGCCTCGCGGCCGGTGCCGGGCTGGCCGCCGGAGCGGGCCTGGCCGAAGCCGCCGGTGCCGCCGCAGGCGCCCGGTCGCTCGCCGACTCGGGCACCGTCGCTGCCGGGGTCGCTCGCTCGAATGTCGGCTCGGTGCCCTACCCGGCCGATGCCTATGCCAATGCCGCGCCGCCAGCCCGGGTACCGCCCGGTCCGCCGGTCAGCCGCTACGACTCGTACGACGACGAGCCCGGCCCGTCGGGCACCAGCCCATGGGCCTGGATCGCGGGCCTGCTCGGCCTGGCGATCCTGGTCGTCGCGGGCTTCCTGATCTTCAAGCTGCTGACCGGCACGTCCGCCGCCCCGAACCAGGTGGTCGTGCCCAACTTCGTCGGCCAGCTCCTGACCGACGCCCAGACGACGGCCACCAACAACGGCCTGTCGATCGTGCCGACCGCATTCGTCAAGAGCAACGACCAGCCCGACGGCACGATCGTGTCGCAGGACCAGGCCGCGGGCACCAGCGTGGCGACCGGCTCGACGATCAACGTGACCGTCTCGACCGGCAAGGCGATCGTGGCGATCCCGGCCCTGACCGGCCTGACCGTGACGGCCGGGGTCCAGGCCCTGACCACCGCCGGACTGCTGCCCGGGGTCGAGACCTCGGCGCCGGATCCCCTGATTCCGGCCGGCTCGATCATCTCGACTTCGCCCGCGGCGGGCATCCAGGTCCCGTCCGGGACTGCGATCGACTTTGTCGTTTCGAGCGGGCCCGCCCCCTCAGCCGAGCCCACGGCGTCACCGACGCCCACTCCGACGCCCACGCCCACACCGACACCTACGCCGACTCCCACGCCGACGCCGACACCCACGCCGACGCCTACTCCGACTCCGACCCCACCGCCCACCCCGACCCCGACGCCGCCCCCGTCCACGGGGCCGTAGCCCGGCTCAGCGCTCGGCGTCGCGCCAGAAGCGACCACTCTCGAGCTCGGAGCTGAGCAGGGTCTCGACGCTGATCAGCTCCGGGTCGCCGGCTTCGGCCGCCGGTCCGGGGGCGCCGGCAGCGCCAGCGGCGCCGGTCAAGGTGATCACCGGCTCCCAGCACGGCCGGATCTCCTGGCCATTGAGCGCCTTGCGGCCGCGATCCAGGGCGCAGTAGGCAACCCCGGCCGTGATCGAGCGGCGGTAGTTCCGGCACGAAGCGCAGCTGCTGCTGGAGCGATGGCAGACCCAGCAGCGAGCCGCCTCGGCCTGCGGCGTCGAGCAATGGGGACAGCGCCACATCGGCATGGCCCGATGGTAGCTGGCCGTTCGAGCCTCGTCCACTCGGCGCTGCGGCAGCGCTCGGCCGCGCAGCCTGTTCGGAGAACGGGCGTTCGGGCGGAGGAGCCGTCTGGGCCCTCGCGTGGTCGGGCTAGTCGAAGGTCAGCGGGACCTGGGTCGTGACCTCGCCGTAGTCGGTCGTGTCGACGACCACCGCGATCTCGCCCTTGCCGGGGACGGTCGCCGGGATCGTGGTCTTGAACGTGGTGATCCCGTTGGCGTCGGTCGTCTTCTGCTGCTGGAACGGGGTGATCCCGTCGCCGGGCACGGTCAGGGTCAGGGTCACGTTGGCCCCGCTGAGCGGCGCCCCGTTCGGGTCGAGGACGACGACCTTCATCGTGATCGTGTTGGGCTTGGCCGAGTTCAGGTGGTAGGCCGACGCGGTCAGCTTGACCGACAGCTTGCCGGTGCCGCGCTGGACGCTCATCACCACCGAGCCGGTGTTGCCGGCCGGGTCCGTGGCCGTCACCGTGATCCCGTTGAGGCCGCCGGCCAGGGCGATGACCACCGTGAAGGCCCCCGTGTTGTCGGCCGTGGCCACGGCCGTCTGGCCGTTGGCTTCGTTGCGGGCCGAGATCGAGCTGCCGGCCTGGGTCTGGCCCTTGATCGTGGCGGCCGTGCCGTTGACGATCGCGTTCTTGGCCGGCGAGCTGATCGTGATCTTGGGCTTTGCCTGGTCGAGGATGTAGGTCACCGCGATCGACGGCGGGCTCTCACCGGCCGGGCTAACGATCGTGGCGGTGAACGCGTCGGTGCCCGTTGCCAGGACGACCGCGGGGACGGTGAACGTCGGGCTGGACGGCACCGGGATCTCGGCCACCTGGGCCGGCGCGGCCGTGCCGACCTTGCGGTAGATCCGGATCGTGTCACCCGCTTGGCCGGCGACCGAGTTCGGGATGGTGCCCGTCAGGTCGAGCTTGGGCTGGTTGGTGTACGGCTGACCGGGGATGGTCAGGCTGGGCGACGGCGGCAGGACCAGGTCGGTGGGGCTGGGTGCCCCGGTCGCGCTGAGCTTGCCGACCACGCCCCCAACGGCGTTGCCCAGCCCGCTGACGAATGCCCCGACCATGCCCGGCGCGTTGAGCAGGATGAGCAGCCCGAAGGCGATCACGACGACGGCCAGGCCACCCTTGACGACCAGGGGCAGGGTCGCGGCCTGGGGGCCGGACCGGCGGCCGGCGAGACGGGTGGTCGGCATGGGTCGCGCCTTGGCCCGGCTGCTCGGCTGCACCCGACCCGTGCTCGGAGCTCGTGGTCGCACCTGGGAGCTTCGTCCGCGCCGGCTCGTCATCGCGGCCATTGTCGCAGATCGATCGGCCCCGGCCGTCGGAACGACACCCGGGGAGACCGTGGGCCACGGGCCCGGGACGCACCGGCCGATGCGCGCGGGCCGGGCCGTTGTACTCTGGCGTGGTATGCGCACGTCTGGTGACTTGCGCCGAAACGAGGGTGAGGGTGCAGGCTCGCGATCCGAAACAACCCCGGGCCACCGGCCGGCCGGCCTTCGGCGTGCCGCCCATCGCCCGGGTCAGTCCGACCGCGCCGCCGGCGCCGGCCGGCTACCCGGCGCTCCCCCAGATGAACCGTTCCGGCTTTGGCCTGCCCAACCTGCGCCGCAACGTCTGCCCCCACTTCTACATGACCGGCGTGCGCGGCGCGATCCCGATCCAGGCCCCCCATCTGCTCAAGGCGCTGATCCGCCAGGACCAGAACGTGTCGCGCTGCCAGCTCCGGGGCGGTGTCCACCTCGAGCAGGGCTATATCAACGATGTCTGCCTCACGCCGCGCTTCAACCAGTGCGTCTTCTACGAGGACGAGCTCACCCGCGAGTGACGGGCGAGCACGGCGCGCCGTGACGTGGGCCAGCTGACCTACGAGGCGGCCCTCGAGCGGCTCCAGGAACGGGGCCGGTTCGGGATCCGCCTCGGCCTCGGCCGGACCCGGGCCCTGCTCCACGAGCTGGGCGATCCGCAGCACGCCTTCCGGGGTGCCCTGATTGCCGGGACGAACGGCAAAGGCAGCGTCCTGGCCCTTGTCGCCAGCGCGCTCCGGGCCGCCGGCCTGCGGGCCGGGGAAACGCCCAAGCCCCACCTGGTCAGCTACCGCGAACGGCTCCAGATCGGTGGACGGCTGGTGGATCCGGCGACCTTCGCCGAGCTGGTCGAGCGGGCCCTTCCGGCCGCCGAGCGGGTCGCCCGGCGCCACGGCCAGCCGACCGAGTTCGAGCTGTTGACCGCCGTCGCGTTTCGCTGGTTCGCCGACGAAGCGGTTGACCTGGCCGTGGTCGAGGTGGGCCTGGGCGGCCGGCTCGACGCCACCCACGCCTGGGACGGTGGCGTCGCGGCGATCACCAACGTCGATCTCGACCACATGGACCGGCTGGGCTCGACAGTGACCGCGATCGCCCGCGAGAAGGCAGCGATCATCGAGCGCGGGGACCTGGCCGTGACCGGAGCCGACGGCGACGGCCTGGCGGTGGTCCGCCGTCGGGCGGCCCGGATGGGCGCCCCGCTGCGCGTCGTCCGGCCGGCGCCCATCCTGGGCTGGGACCGGGACGGCATCGACGTCGAGCTCGCAGGACTCGGGCCGACCCGGGTCGGCCTGCGCGGCCGGCACCAGGCCGCCAACGTGGCCGTCGCCGACGCGATCCTCGACGCCCTGGCCGAGGCCGGGATTGCGATCATCGGCCCCGACGCCCGGCGGGCGGGCTACGCCCGGGCGCGCTGGGCGGGCCGGCTCGAGCTGATCGACGCGCGGTCGGCGAACGGCGGGAGCCGGGAGGTGCTCCTCGACGGCGCCCATAACCCGGCCGGCGCCGCGGTCCTGGCCCAGGCACTCGATGACCTGCGACCGTGGCTGGTGGGCGGAGACGAGCCGCAACCGCCCCGGCTGACCCTGATCTGCGGGGCGATGGCCGACAAGGATGTCCGGGGCGTCATCCGGGCCCTGGCGACGAGCCGGACGATGGCCGGCGCCGACGTGATCTGTACCCAGGTCGATGCGCCCCGGGCGCTGCCTGCGGACGAGCTGGCCGGCCTGTGGCGGGAGAGCGGCGCGTCGCTTCACCAGGTCCGGGTCGTCCCGGAGCCGGCCGCCGGCCTGGCCGCCGCCCTCGAATCGGCGCCCGGGCCGATCGTTGTCGCCGGTTCCCTCTACCTGGTCGGGGCGATCCACGCGCTGCTGGTTGTCGATCCAGCCCTGGACGACCGGGCGCGGGACGACCAGGCGCGGGACGACCAGGCGCCGGACGACGTGGCACGATCCGTGCGATGAGCGACGAACGAGCCGAACTGGAGCACGGTGTCGTCCCTGCATCGGGCGAGGGCGGCACGGCCACGCCCTCGTTGCTCGACCCAAGCGGCGGTCCGAGCGGCCTGGCCGCCGCCCGCCCGGCGCCGATCCGGATCGGGACCCAGACGTTCACCTGGGGCCGGCGGACCTACGTGGCCGGGATCATCAACATCACCCCCGATTCGTTCTCCGGTGACGGCGTCCTGGGCGATGGCGGGCCTGCGGGCGGCAGCGGCGCAATCGCCCGGGCCGTGGCGCAGGCGGAGGCGATGGTTGCCGAGGGGGCCGACCTGCTCGACATCGGCGGCGAATCGACCCGGCCGGGCCATGCCCAGGTCGGCGCGGCCGAGGAGATCGAACGGACCGTGCCCGTCCTCCGGGCGATCCGGGCGACCCTGCCCGCCATCCCCCTGAGCATCGACACGACCAAGCCGGCCGTCGCCGCCGCAGCGATCGAGGCCGGCGCCGACCTGCTCAACGACGTGTGGGGCGTGTCGGCCGACGATCGCCTGGCCCGCCTCGCGGCGGAGCGCGGGCGGCCCCTGATCCTGATGCACAACCGGGCCGAGGCGCGCTACACGAACCTGATGGCCGAGGTGATCGCCGACCTGTGGCGGGCGATCGAACGGGCGGTAGCGGCAGGCTGTCCGCTCGACTCGCTGATCGTCGATCCAGGCTTCGGCTTCGGCAAGGCGCCCCACCACAACCTGGAGCTCCTGCGCCGGCTGCCCGAGCTCCAGGTGCTGGGCCGCCCAGTCATGCTGGGGACCTCGCGCAAGTCGACCCTCGGCCGGGTCCTCGACCTGCCGGCCGCCGAGCGCCTCGAGGCCACCCTGGCCACGACGGCCCTGGCCGCGGCGGCGGGCGTCGACCTGGTCCGCGTCCACGACGTGCGGGCGAACGTCCGGGCGGCCCGGATGACCGACGCGGTCGTGCGCGGCGGCATGCCATGATGCCGCGGTGAGCGATCGGATCGTCCTCCACGACATGGTCTTCCAGGGCCGGCATGGCGTCTCCGAGGCGGAACAGCGCACGGACCAGCCGTTCCACGTCGACGTCGAGATGGTCCTCAACCTCCAGCCCGCGGC
>DATGGC010000154.1:0-7828 GCA_035308745.1 Candidatus Limnocylindrales bacterium
TCGCGGCGTCGCCCGGCGAGCCGTTCCTCGTCGGCGACGGCTTCGTCCGGCGGATCGATGACACCTTCCATATGTGGCACATCTTCGGGACCGGTTGGCGTCGCTTCACGGTCGAGGGACCGCCGGAGCGGACCTACAAGATCGGGCATGCCTCCTCGCCGGACGGCATCGCCTGGATCCGCGAGGACGGCCGGCAGATCGTCCCGGACCGGATCGGCCCGGAAGAAAGCCAGGCCCTGCCGGTCGTGATCGAGTTGGCGGGCCAGTCCCACATGTTCTTCTGCTACCGCCAATCCGACGACTTTCGAACGAACCCGGCTCGGGGGTACCGTATCGGCCACGCGGTCTCGAGCAACCTGGCGGATTGGGTTCGCGACGATCAGGACCCCGAGCTCGAGGAGGGGCCCGAGGACTGGGACGCCGAGATGCAGTGCTATCCCCACGTGTTCGAGTGCGACGGGGCGATCTTCCTGCTCTACAACGGCAACGAGTTCGGCCGTTTTGGCTTTGGAGCGGCCGTTCTGGAGACATGACGACCCTCGTCGAGGTGCGGGTCAACGTGGCCACCGCTCCGGTCATCGCCGCCCATCTGCGGCGCTGCGATGACGCCTTCATTCCCCGCCTCAGCGACCGGGTCGAGATCGATGTGTACGCGGGCAAGATCGCCGAGCGGGCGATGCGCTTCGAGGCCTGGGTGCGCGGCTCCCTGGTCGGCCTGGTCGCGGCCTACATCGACGCCGGCGACCGGACCGCCTTCATCACGACGGTGTCCGTGGACCCGACACACCAGAGACAGGGGATCGCTTCGCGGTTGCTGAGCGAGTGCATGGCTTATGTACAGGAACATTGCGTTGCACGCGTGCTCCTCGAGGTCGACCGGGAGAATGAACGGGCCATCGCGTTCTACACGGATGCGGGCTTTACGATGGCTGGCGTGAGCGATCGAACGATGACCATGGGCCGCGACATCCAGGCCGTCGGCAGCCAACCGTGAGCGACGAGCGCGACTACAACGCGGAGATCCGCGATACGGCCGGCCGCCAGTACGCCTACGACTTTGATGTCGACGTCATGCACCCATACAAGATCAGGTCGTTCAAGCCGTTCTTTCGGACAGGCAGCGTGCTGGAGCTCGGGAGCTACACCGGAACATTCACCGAGCTGCTGTTGCCCTACTTCGACGACATCACCTGCCTGGATGCGTCCGATGCGGCGATCCGTGAAGCCAGGCTGCGACTTGGCGATCGGGTCACGTTCGTCCACGGACGCTTTGAGTCCGTGACCCTCTCGAGACGCTACGACAACATCATCCTGACCCACGTCCTGGAGCACCTGGAGGATCCGGTCGGCGTTCTCCGAAGAATCAATGACGAGTGGCTGGCGGACGGCGGCGCGCTCTTCCTCGTCTGCCCTAATGCCAACGCGCCCTCGCGCCAGATCGCCGTACAGATGGGCCTGATCTCCCACAATGCGGCCGTCACAGCGGACGAGGCAGCCCATGGCCACCGGCAAACCTACGCCCTTGACACCCTCGAGCGAGACGTGCGCGCGTCCGGTCTGCGGGTCATCCATCGCTCCGGGATCTTCTTCAAGGCGCTCGCCAACTTCCAATGGGATCGCCTGCTCAAGACCGACATCATCTCGCGGGCCTATTTAGACGGCTGTTACGAGCTCGGCCAGCGCTATCCGGACTTGTGCTCAAGCATCTTCCTCGTGTGTGAGCCTGGAGAAAGCCGATGAAGATATCGATCGTCGTCGCCGTCTACCAGAACGAGGGCTCCCTGGCCGAGACGCACGACCAGATCCAGGCGACGTTCGAGCGCGATCTTCCCCAGCACGACTACGAGCTGGTCTTCGTGGACGATGGCTCGAAGGACGCCTCCTGGCGGCAGATCCTCGAGCTCCAGGCGCGAGATCCGAGAGTCAAGGCGATCACGTTTACCCGGAATTTCGGACAGATGGCCGCCATGCTGGCCGGGTTCAAGGCCGCCACCGGGGACGCGGTCATCAACATCTCGGCCGACCTCCAGGATCCGGTTGAGCTCATTACCCAGATGGTCCAGCGCTGGGAGGCAGGAGCCGAGCTGGTGATCTGCTTCCGGGCCAGCCGCTCGGACGCGCTCTTTGCCCGGTTCACCTCGCGGGTGGCCTACAGCGTCCTGCGCATGGCATTGCCCCAGATCCCGAGGGGCGGGTTCGATGTCGTGCTCATGGACCGCGCCGTGATGGACACCTTCAACGCGATCGACGTGCGCCACCGCTTCTTCCAGGGCGATCTCCTGTGGGGTGGCTACCGGACCAGCTTCATTCCCTACGAGCGGCGGGAACGAACGATCGGGCGATCGCAGTACAACTTCTGGAAGCGACTCAAGAACTTCATCGACGCGGTCCTCGACGCCTCGTACCTGCCGATCCGCTTCATCACGGTGCTCGGGGTGCTGACCGCCGGTTTCGGGTTCTTTTGGGCCGTGACCATCGTCATCAGCTGGATCGCCGGCGACTCCCCGTTCACGGGCTGGGCCCCCCTGATGGTCGCCGTGCTCGTCGTCGGTGGCCTGATCATGCTCATGCTCGGGGTGATCGGCGAGTACGTCTGGCGAATCAACGAAGAGGTTCGCAAACGACCGAACTACGTCGTCCGGGAGAAGCGCCTCTAGGCGAGTCCCGGACGACCTACGAGGCGACCGCCCCGCTGATTCGCACGGCCCGCGCGCCGTCGTCGTAGATGCCCTCGACGGCCCGGACCATCAGCCCGATGCAGAACCGCTCGTGCACGACGTCGTGACCGGCCCGGCCGATCATGTCGGCCAGGGGATGGTCGGTGAGCAGCCGAACGATCGCCCCGGCCAGTGCCACGGGATCGTGGGGCGGCACGAGGAGCCCGGAGACGCCGTCCTCGATCACCTCGGGGATGCCGCCCACGCAGCTGGCGACGACCGGCCGGCTGAGGGCCATCGCCTCCAGGATCGAGAGGCCCTGCGCCTCGCGATAGGACGGCAGGACGGCGACATCAAGGGCGGCGGTCACCGACGGAACGTCATCGCGGCGACCGGTGAACACGACCCGGTGGGCGATCCGCAGCTGGGCGGCCTGGCGCTCGAGCTCGGCGTGCCGGCTGCCTTCGCCCACGACGAGCAAGGTGGCGTTGGGTACGGCCCGCAGGACGGCAGGCCAGGCTTCGAGCAGGGTGGGATGGCCCTTCTCGGGCTCCAGCCGGGCGACGACCCCGACCACCACCGAATCCGGCTCGATCCCGTACTGCTCGCGGAACGTGCAGCATGGCTCGGTCTCGTCGTAGCGGGCCAGGTCCACCCCGTTGTAGATCAGGCGGACCGGTGCCCCTGTCCGGCCCTCCTCGGCGATCTTGGCCTCGATCGCCTTCGAGACTGCGATCAGCTGGTCGATCTCGGGGGTCAGGATCTGGAGCACCCGGCGGTCCTCCTCGGACCGGATCCGGCTGGAATGGACGGTCGACACGATGTATGGCCGGCGATGACCGGCCTCGCCCAGGGCGATCGCAGCCCGGGTCCCGACCAGCTCGGCCCGATACATGTGGTTGTGGATCACGTCCGGGTTGCTGTCGGCCAGGAGGGTGGCCACGACCCCGGTCGCGATCGCGTCGTCAGGCTCCTCGACGACGGTGACCGGGAAGCCGGCCCGCTGGATCTTGCGCACGGCACTGCCCCCGGACAGCGAGATGACGCTCGCGTCGTAGCGGCTCCGATCGAGGCGGCTCAGGAGCGAGAACAGATGCTCCTGGGCGCCGCCGCTGGTGCCGGTCGCCAGGATCTCCACGACCCGGACCTTGCCCCCGGCGACGGCCGGCGAGCTCAGCGGCTCGAGGCAGGGATCGCCGACCGCAGGCGGCGTCATCGACCGACGCTCCGCCGGACCAGCAGACGCTGGATCGGTTCGTCGACGGCACCCCACTCGTACTTGTACGGTTCGTCCCCGCGCAGGAAGTCCATCCGCGCTGCGCCGGCGGCCAGGGCCGCCTCCACGTAGCTCGCGACCATCAGGACCCCGGGGCTCAACTCCCGGGCGCCGGGATCGATCCCCGCGTTGTAGTACAGCAGCGAGGGACCATCGATCAGGTGGATGCCGGCGCCGATCCGGCGCTCGCCCACGCTCAGGAACGACAGGACAAGCGGGCCGTCGGGACCCAGCAGCTCGAACAGGCGCCGGAAGAAGTGGCGGCTCATGGCCCCACCGGCCGTGTCCGGGAACAGGCCGGCCTCGCCCCAGCGCTTCTGGTGGAGCTCGATGAAGGCCGGCAAGTCGGCCAGCGGATCCGCGGAGCGGGTCAGGCGGATCGGGCCGACGGCCTCGGCCCGGCGCAGCTTGCGCCGGATCTCGTGCCGCTCGGTCTTGCCCAGGGTCGCCAGGAAGTCGTCGAAGTCGCCGCCCTGGGGCAGCCTGACGACCGGGCAGACGTCCTCGCGTTCCAGGTTCAGGGTCCAGCCGGCAGCCGCCTCGCGCCGACCGAATGCCGCGGCGAGCGCCTCGGCCGCCGGATCGCCGCAGCGCAATCGGCGCAGGTCGACCACGTCCCAGGCCGGCCCGTCCGGACCGGCGAGGTGGGCGGCGACCGCCTCGGCGACCGCCTCGAGGTCGGCCGGCGCGGTGAGGATCGTGGCGTAGTCGGCGTGGTACGAGGCGCCGAAGAAGATGGCCGTCGCGCTCGGCGGGACGGCGGTCAGCTCGATCTCGGCCGAGCTGCGCATCCGGGTGTGGCCGGCGGCGTCGCTCGGCTCGACCTCGTGGCGGTGCATCAGCGGGACGATCCCGACCGGCTCGGCACCGGTGATCGGCGTGCCGCCTGGATCGACCGGCAGGACGACCAGCGTCTCGTCGTGGGCGTTCTCGCCGTAGGCGTCCCACCAGGCCCGCTGGAAGGCCCAGCCGGAGAACGGCGTCGCCACCGGATTGCGCGCGGCGAGCGCGTCCCAGGTTGTCGCGGGGATCGAATCAAACGGCCGCCGGACGGCGGCCAGGGGCTGATCCAGGATCGGGGTGCTCGCCGTGGCGGTCCGCTGGGAGCCGCTCACGGCGCCCGGACAGACAGGCTCCGCGCTGAGCGTGGGGGTGGTCACGCGGCCGAGGATAGCACTAGATCGGTGTAGGTCATTGCGGGGGCAACGGACCTACAGGTGGTAGGCCCAGTAGACCCCGCCGGCGCCCACGATCAACCCGAAGACGATCGCGATTCGCCAGATCCAGCCCACTCCGTGGCGGGCCGCGGCGATGCAGCACAAGGCCATCGCGAACGGGATCGCGTCGAGCGCGTAGCGGTAGCCGTACTGGAGCCAGCCGCCGCCGTAGTAGAGCAGGTTGGGGACCAGGGTCACGACCAGGGCGGCCAGCAGGAACCAGCTCCGCCGGCTGAACCAGTCCGAACGGACGGCCCAGAACAGGCCGGGGCTGGTGATGAAGATCGACATCCCCAGGCCATCGGGCTTGAAGAACGGGAACTGGGCGATCTGGGTGGGCGTGTGCAGGAACAGGTAGTCGATGTTCATGCCCAGGTGGCTGAGCGAGAACAGTCCCTGGTCGCGCAGGGCGGCCAGCCAGTCGGGCAGGCTCGCCAGGCCGTACCCCGACTCGAACGGCGAGCCGAATCGGATGTCGTTGTACCACAGGGCGAACAGCCCGAACGGCAGGAAGCCGAGGATCAGGACCAGCCAGTCGACGAGCATCGGCCGCCAGCGGTGGACAACCGAGCGGCCGGCCGCCAGGGCCGACTCGACCGAGCGGAGCATCAGGGCATAGACCGGCATCGCGAGCAGGAGCGGGGCCCGGGTCAGGAAGGCGGCTCCGCCCAACAGCCCCACGATCAGTGGCCGGCGCCGGCCGAAGAGCTCGATCAGGGCCATCAGGGTCAGGCCCGTCGCGACCAGATGGCCGGTGTGCCAGACCCCACCCCGGGTGGTCACCCACCAGATCTGGGTGCTGAACCCGAACAGGAGGACCAGCCAGACCCGGTCGGCCAGCGACCGGACGCCCAGCCGGGCGGCCATCCACCAGCACAGGCCCAGGTCGATGGCGGCCAGGCCGGCGTTGACGATCGGCTGCCAGGTGTCGCTCTGGTAGGGTCCGAAGAGGGCCACCATCGGCATCAGCAGGATCGCCGGAAAGGGCCCGAACGGGACGTAGACCCGGTCGCCGATCACCACGTTGTCGTATGGGCCGAGGGCCTGGTTCAGCCAGGTCTGGCCGCGCAGGAAGGCCCCGGCGAGGTAGAAGAAGTCGCCCCGGCCCGCGTCGAAGTTGCGATTCGACGCAAGGAAGACGGCGAAGCCCAGGACCATCAGGAGGCCCGCCACAATCGGCCCGCGCGGCGATGACCGGTCCAGGTCCGCGGAGCGGGCGCCGAAGAAGCCCGGCGCCGCGGCGGGCGGGCTGCTCATGCCGCCGCTTTCCTGGCGACGATCGGCGGGGCCACCAGGCCGACGCCGAACAGGACCGGATAGACCGCCGCCGGGACGATGCCCAGCAGGACGATGGGGGTGGCCGTCGCCAGGGGGATCAGGGCCGCCCACCATTGCCGTCGGTTGAGGAGCCAGGCCACGGGCAGGAGCAGCAGCATCGCGTAATGGTCCCAGAGGACGGGGGACAACACTTGGCCCGCCGTGACGGCGGTCAGGTAGCCGACCTCGGCCGGTGAGCGCAGGGCGGTCCAGCCGACCGCCACGAGCACCGCGATCGTAACGATGAGCTGCAACCCGGTGGCCAGGGCCTCCGACGCCCCGAGCTGGAAGGCGATCGCCCCAGGCGTGAAGTTGTGGGGCGTCGTCACCGGCGCGCTGACCTGGCGCAGGACATTCAGGTAGTCGGCCCACGTGCCGAAGCCCGTGAGGAGCGTGGCCAGCGCGGCCGCGCCAACCAGGACCAAGACCGCTGCGCCGATCACCCGCCAGCGCCGGTCAAGGGCGGCCCAGGCCAGGACCACGGCCGGCTGGATCTTGACGATCGTGCCCAGGGCGATCAACGCCCCCAGTCGCCCGGGACGATCGAGCCAGCGCCAGCCGGCGGCGAACAACAGGAAGAGCAGCGGACCCACCTGGCCCAGCTTCAGCGAATAGGCGAGCGGCCACGAGATGCCACCGAGCAGCACGATCGCCCAGCGCACCTCGCGCTTCACCGGCAGCAGGGCGACGCCGCCCAGGAAGGCCGCGCCCATCACCGCGATCCAGACCTCCGGCTCGGCCGCGGCCGGCAGCAGCGCGAACGGCAGGGCGATCAGGACGAACGGCGGCGGATAATAGAAGAAGAGGAAGCCGCCCGAGACGCTCACCGAGGTGTCGTAAAGCGGCTGACCGTGGACCAGCCGAAGGGCGGCTGCGGCGTACGCCGCGTAGTCATAGCCGAGGGTTGCGCCGGCGCTCAGCAGCACCGGCAGGAGGACAAGGACCAGGCTTGCGACTGCGGCGATTGGCAGCCAGGCGGCTCGACCTCGCTGGTCAGCCACGCCGATGCAGGAGCGGGATCCGGAACAGGTCCCAGGCCACCTGGACGGCCAGGCCCAGGCGGGCCGCCATCCGCGAGCCCCGCTTGTCCGACCACTGGATCGGCACGACCGCGATCCGATAGCCCCGTCGCCGGGCGAGGTAGATCAGCTCCACGTCGAAGACGATGCTCGTCACCCGCTGACGGGCGAACAGGTCCTGTGCGGCGGCCCGGGTGAAGCCCTTGAAGCCGCACTGGGTGTCCTTGACCGGACCGACCACCCAGATCGAGGCGCCGGCATGGAAGACCTTGCCCAGCAGCCGTCGATAGCCGGGCTGCGAGCGGCGCATGTCGCGGCCGTCGGCCTGGATCCGGCTGCCCA